>CAXIAX010000024.1:0-30173 GCA_964021785.1 uncultured Flavobacteriales bacterium | reverse complement strand
TTAAACCAACTTCCCTTCTATCTCTTTAATCATAGACTCAAAGAAAAGACGACCATCAGTGTTTCCTAATTCGTCATCTGCAGCTCTTTCTGGGTGAGGCATCATTCCAAAAACTGTTCTTTGTTTGTTGGTAACACCCGCTATGCTTTCCAATGATCCATTTGGATTCGATTCGTTAGAAACAGTTCCGTCTTCTTCACAGTATCTAAACAAAACTTGGTTGTTTTCGTTCAATTCCTTAATCGTTTCGTCCGAAGCAAAATATCTTCCTTCTCCGTGAGCGATAGGAATTTTATATCCTTTTCCTTTGGTAAGGTTAGCTGTAATTGCTGAATCGTTATTTTGTGGAGCTATAAATACATTTTTGCAAATGAATTTTTGGCTTGTGTTGTGTAACAATGCTCCTGGCAATAATCCAGATTCACATAAAATTTGGAATCCATTACAAACTCCTATTGCGTAACCACCGTTATTACAATGCTCAATTACTTGTTCCATAATTGGCGAAAATCTTGCAATTGCTCCCGAACGAAGTGCATCTCCGTAAGAGAATCCTCCTGGAACAACTACTACATCTACATCTTGTAAATCCGTATCTTTGTGCCAAAGGCTCACAACTTCTTGATTCATAATATCTTTCAAAACATAAATCATGTCTTCGTCACAGTTTGATCCTGGAAATGTAATTACACCAAATTTCATATAGCTTGTATTAAAATAATTATTTACAAAAGTAATAAAAATTAGAGGATGTAGACGAGTGAATCTACAAAAGAAATCTAATTAATATATCTTATTAAAAAGGGAAACAGAATCATGATTAAAAAAATCAATTCTCTAAACTTATAAGTCGAGTTTGCAAAAAAGTCGGAAAGAAAAATTGAAAGTGGAATTGAAAAGACAATTGCTACGTATTCTTTGGGGAAGAAAAATAAAGACAATACTGTTATCATTGACATTGCGACAAAAAAGACAAACATATTTTTTGTCAGTCTTATTATATTAATATCTATTCCCGATCGTTTTGTTACAACTAACCTATATCCTTTTACCGAAATAAAAATTGCACTAAGAAAGAAGAGTCCGAACTTCCATGGGATTTTCGGGAAAATCAATTCCAACTGAAACAATGAACTCAAAATTTCGATATTCTCTGCCAATATTGAAAATAATATAATGAATAAAGTTGGCAAGAAAAAACCAACTCCAATTAGAGCCAACTCTTTAATAGTTATTCTTTTTACCGCACCCAAATTCAATAATAAAAGAGGTACTAGTATCGCAAAAAACAAATTCTGAAACACCAATAACCCAATTACAAAAGAAGTGTTAAACACTTGATTTTCATTTTTCTCGTTCTCTATAAAGTAAAATAAATAATTGACCATAAACATCAATAGCAACCCTACCAAACTATACTCTATTATATGACTTGAGTGTATAGCCAAAGAAGTAATAAGTACATAAAACAGAAGAAAAAGATTGGTAGGTTCGTAACTAAAAAGATACTTTTTTAACTTATAATTTAACAAAGCTGCACCTATAATGGTGACAAAAAACGAAAACAAAATAGCACTTCGTTTGCTAAAGTAATAATCCTGATTCGCAAAATGCAAAGAAACTGATACATCTAAAGTAACTTCAAAATAAGCCACTCCCCATATAATTGTTCCCAAAATAGAAACTAATAAATAACTAAGAAGGTTGTTTTTGAAAAGTGATGTAATCATAGATTTAAAAAAAATACTCTGAAGAGTTTAAGCTAATTTTATAAAGTTATTTATATTTGTACAGTAAAACAGCAAAAAAAACAAACTTATGAATTGGTTAGCCGCATTATTAGAAGATATATTTCAAGCAACTTTTAATCTTATAAAGCCACTTGAAGATGGTCCATGGATGGTAATTTCATTGCTTATTGCATTTGGATTATTATACTGGTTGATGTGGCAAAAAAAGTACAATGCCAGAGCAGAAGCTGATGAGAATCAGATAAAATAAGACTTATAAGTCAAATCCGATATCGGATCTGAAATACATATTTTCGAAAGAAATTTTCTTTAAGGAAGCATAAGATTTATCTAATGCTTCTTTTTTTGTGCTTCCAAATGAGCTCACTGCTACTACTCTTCCTCCGTTAGTTACTACATTTCCGTCTTGCATTTTTGTTCCAGCATGAAACACAGTACTTTCTGTAATTGTATCCAATCCTGTTATTACTTTTTGTTTTTCATATGCTTCTGGATATCCTCCAGATACTGCCATTACCGTGCATACTGTTTGTGGAGTAACTTTAAATTCTACCTCTCCTAATGTTTTGTTTCCTACGGCCTCAAACACTTCTACCAAATCCGATTCTATTCTTGGGATTACAACTTCCGTTTCTGGATCTCCCATTCTCACGTTATATTCAATAACGAAAGGATCTCCTTCTACATTCATAAGTCCTATGAATAAAAATCCTACGTAATCAATTCCGTCTTTTTTCAATCCCTCTACCGAAGGCTTGATGATTCTTTCCTCTACTTTAGCCAAAAATTCATCTGTAGCAAATGGAACTGGCGAAATAGCGCCCATTCCTCCTGTATTTAATCCTTTGTCTCCCTCTCCTATTCTTTTGTAATCTTTTGCCGTTGGCAGCACCTTATATGAGTCACCATCCGTCAATACAAACACTGACAATTCTATTCCTGCCAAAAACTCTTCTATTACCACTTCTTGACTTGCTGCTCCAAATTTTGAATTGGCCAACATCTCTGTCAATTCCTTTTTTGCATCTTCTATATTATCTGGAATCACCACTCCTTTTCCTGCTGCCAAGCCATCTGCTTTAAGCACGTAGGGTGGAGATAGCGTTTCTAAAAATGCAAAACTATCTTCCAATGTTTCTTTTGTAAATGCTTTATACCTTGCTGTAGGAATATTATGTCTTTCCATAAATTCCTTAGAGAATTTCTTACTCCCTTCTAATTGTGCTCCCATCTTCTTTGGACCAATTACAGCAATTTTACTCAATTCTTCTTTTTCTTCAAAGTAATCGTGAATTCCTTCTACCAAAGGAACCTCTGGTCCTACCACCACAATCTCTATGTTATTCTTCACACAAAACTCTCCCATTCCCTCAAAGTCCGAAACAGACAAATCAACATTAGTACCCAACTCGCTTGTGCCTGCATTACCAGGAGCAATAAAAAGGTTAGATAATTTGTCGCTTTGAGCAAGTTTCCAAGAAAGTGCATGTTCTCTTCCTCCAGAACCAATGATAAGAATATTCATAATTATGTTATTTTTTTACAAAAATATCATTTATTATGAAAATAGTTCCATAAAAAGTTGCTTTTGACGACAAAAAAATTACTTTTGCGTAATAATAGAACCAATAAATAAAAAAATATGTACTGGACATTAGAATTAGCCTCATATTTGGAAGATGCACCTTGGCCTGCAACTAAAGAAGAATTAATAGATTACTCAATGCGTAGAGCTGCTCCATTAGAAGTAGTAGAAAACCTACAAAGCATAGAAGAAGAGGGAGAAATCTATGAATCTATCGAAGACATTTGGCCAGATTATCCTACAAAAGACGATTTTTTCTTTAACGAGGATGAATATTAGTTAGAAAAACAAAGTAAACTTAATTGTTTCGAAAAACCCGATTATGAAATTTTCATAATCGGGTTTTTTGTTGCCCATATTTTTTGACATAAAAAAAGCCTTTGAATTTCTTCAAAGGCTTTTTAATAATTTTAGTTAAATCTAATACTCTTAAGCGTAAAATAATTTGATGAAATCTTCTTGACTCACTTCTTTATCTTGCAATTTGATATTGTTTTTGAAAAAATCAGAAACTTTGTTTTTGTATAAGAAATCAAAGATTTTCTTAGTTTCTTCTTGGTTCTTAAGAACACCTAAAGCATTTTCTTCAAGAACTGCGTCATCTGGAGTTGGCATGTTGTACTGAGCATATTGCTGGATCAACATTCCTTTTACGTAGTCTTTCACTTCTTCTACCTCTACTTTCAGTTCATTCTCTTGAATGATTTTGTTCTCTACCAATTGCCATCTTAATTGATCAGAATACTGTGGGTATTCTTTTTCAATTTCTTCCATAGATACTTCTTTCTCGTTAGAGCTTCTTATCCATTCTTTAAGAAAAGCATCTGGTAATTTCAAGTCTAATTTCTTAACGAAATAAGCTGCTAAATCTTTTTGGAATAATCTTTCGCTATCGTTTACGAAAGCAACACTCATTTCCTCTTCAATCTTAGCTCTAAATTCTTTTTCGTTTTTCACTACATCTTTCCCGTGAATCTTATCAAATAATTCTTGGTCGATTGGAGCTTTTTCTAATCTTTTTACTTCTTCTACAGTAAATTCAAAATCTCCTGTTGCAGTTCCTAAATCTTCTTTTTTGATATGAAGCATTGCAGCCATATCCGCATCTCCTTTAGAAACAGTTTTTGGATCTAATACAATTTTATCTCCTGGTTTTAATCCAACAAATTTCTTTTGAATTTTTTCATCTTCAATCATTGGAATAGAAACCGTAGATTTTGCAGTAATGTCTCCTTCTACTTGTACAAATTCTCCAAACACCATGTCGTCTTTTTCTGCAACATCAGCTTGTTTCATTTGACCATATCTTTTAGCAAAATCTTCTATTTGCTTGTCGATAATTTCTTTGTCTACTTTTATTTTGTGAAAAGTAACTTTATCTTTAGATGAAGGCTTAACAGTAAATTCTGGCGCTAACCCAATTTTGTATCCAAATTCAAAATCACTTCCTGCTTCCCATTTTTCGAAAGTAGTGTGCTCATCTGATGGTAAAGGATTACCTAATACGTTTAATTCTTTTTCTTGAATATGCTTGTAAAGCGTTTCGTTAATCATTCCGTTCAACTCATCTGCAAGAATAGATTGACCAAATTTTTTCTTAATCATTCCCATTGGTACTTTACCTGGTCTAAAACCTGGCTCAGTCACTTGCTTACGAGCTTCAGCTAACTTAGCTTCATATTTCTCCATATAATCTTCTGGAGTCAATTTAATTTTGATGACCGCATTTAAATCATCAATCTTTACATCTGTAATATTCATAATGTTGAATTTAAAAAAATAAAATACTAGAAAATATGTTATACAAAAAAGGCATAAGAAAAATTCCTTACGCCTTGTTTTTTGTGCGGGCGGAGAGACTCGAACTCTCACACCTTGCGGCACTAGATCCTAAGTCTAGCGCGTCTACCAATTCCGCCACGCCCGCTTAATATTTTCAAAAATATCGGATGCAAATGTAAACTTATTTATTTTAATATCCACACCTTTTTTCATTTTTATTACATTATTCTTCATCTTTTATTTCTAACTACACAAAATGAATTAGAAAATGAGACGTTATAAACAACAATTGGTTTATTACTCCCTTCAATTTTACAGCATATCATTACTATTTTAAGTATTTTCGAACATTAGGATTGTATGTACCGTACAATCTTTAATTATTACTTAAAAATTAACAATTTAAAAAAATATAAAACACATGTTTGACTCAAAAGAATTTGAAAAATACGCAACAAAACACGCAGGAATTAGCAGTATGCACTTAAATAGCTATGTAGAATCTTCTGTAACTCCTTACATCATTGAAGAAAGACAATTGAATGTAGCACAAATGGATGTTTTTTCTAGACTGATGATGGATAGAATTATTTTTCTTGGAACAGGAATTAACGATCAAGTAGCTAATATTATTCAAGCTCAGTTATTGTTTCTAGCCTCTGTAGACCCTAAAAAAGATATCCAAATTTACATTAACTCTCCAGGTGGTTCTGTATATGCAGGATTAGGAATTTATGACACAATGCAATACATCCAACCAGATGTTGCTACGATTTGTACAGGTATGGCTGCCTCTATGGGTGCTGTATTATTGTGTGCTGGTGCAGAAGGAAAAAGAACTGCTTTGAAACACTCAAGAGTAATGATTCACCAACCATTAGGAGGTGCTCAAGGGCAAGCTAGTGATATGGAAATTACTTTGAAAGAGATTCAAAAACTTAAGAAAGAATTGTATACTATTATTGCTGATCACTCTAAACAAGATTACGATAAAGTATGGGCAGATAGTGATAGAGATTACTGGATGAAATCTGACGAAGCAAAAGCATACGGAATGATTGATGAAGTATTGATTAATACTCCTCAAAAAAAATAAAGGAATCCCAATAAAATGAGAATAATTCGTTACATAGCAATAGTTATAGGTTTGGTTGTAATACACAACCTTTCCTTCTCGCAGTTGACAGGTATTTACAAAGATAAGTACAAAGATTACCGAGATGGATTGGAACTGTATGACAAAGAAGCCTTTGGTGCTGCGCAGAAAAAATTTGAAGAGGTTATTGATTTAATTCACGATTCGCAAGATGAAATTCAAATAGATGCGGAGTATCTTCATGCGGTTTGTGCGTTGGAGTTATTTCATACCAATGCACAATTTTTATTGTCAGAGTTTGCTATAAAACATCCTGATTCGCCTAAAACAAAAAAGATTTTTAATCTGTTGGGAAATGATTTCTACAGAAAGAAAAAATTTAAACAGGCGATTGAATGGTATGAAAAAGTAGACAAATACGACTTGACTGAAGATGAGAAAACTGAATATTTTTTCAAACTTGGTTACAGTTACTTTAATCGCGAAGAGTTTGCTAAAGCAAAGCAAGCTTTTTACGAAATAAAAGACACAAAAGACTCTGATTATTACGCACCTACTCAATATTATTATTCTCATTTATCTTACCAAGATGGCAAATACCAAACTGCTCTTGAGGGATTCAACAACATAAAAGACAACCCAGGATTTGCGCCTATTGTACCCTATTACATTTCTCAAATATTATTCAAACAAGAGAAATACTCGGAAGTAATAGAATACATTCCAACAGCCTTATCGGGAGAAGGAATTAAGCGTGAAGCTGAAATTAAAGGGATTTTAGGATCTTCTTATTTCAAGACAAAACAATACAAAGAAGCTATTCCTTATTTGAAAGAGTATTTTAGCAAAACTGCTAAAAAGTCTATTGATGATTATTACCAATTAGGATATTCTTATTACAAAAATAATGAGTATCAAAATGCAATAAAATACTTAGGTAGAGTTGCTGCAAAGAAAACAGAACGTGCACAAGTATGTAATTTTATTTTGGCCGAATGTTACATCAAATCGGACAAAAAGCAATTTGCAAAAGCTGCTTTTAAAAGAGCTTACGAACTAGATTTTAATAAAAAACTACAAGAGGACGCTTTGTTTGGTTATGCAAAAACTACTTATGAGCTAAGCTATAACCCATATGATGAAGCAACTGAAATCTTTCATAAATTTTTGGATGAGTATCCTACCTCAACAAAAAAAGAAGAAGTTTACGAATACCTTTTGGATGTATATACTACTACCAAAAACTATGAGGCTGCACTTAATTCTATAAATAAAATAGCAGATAAAAATTATAAAATAAAAGAAGCTCATCAAAAACTTAGCTACAACAGAGCCACTGAATTATTTTATAAGCACGACTACAAGGAAGCTATAAAATATTACACAGATGTGAACATTTATCCAGTAAATACAGAACTTACCTCTAAAAGTAAATTTTGGATTGCAGAAGCTAACTACAAACAACAGAAATACACAGAAGCAATTGCAGGATACAACAGTTTTAAATCTTTACCTGGAGCCGTAAATTCACCCCTTGCAAAACTGGTAGATTACAATGTGGGGTACGCTTATTTTGAACAAGAGAATTACGAAAAGAGTATTACAGCTTTCAGAAATTTTATAAAAACATCTACGGATGATGCTAAAAAAAGTGATGCAAACTTAAGACTTGGAGATTCATATTTTCTATTGAAAAATGATGACGAAGCCGAAAAGTATTACCAAAATGCTATTGATTTGAACCAAGGAAATGTTGATTACGCCTTGTATCAAAAATCTGTGAGTAGTGGATACAACAAGAATTATGAAGAAAAAGAAAGGTTACTTAATCTTTTACTTACTGATTATCCAAAATCAAAATACTCAACCAATACTGCTTTTGAACTAGCAAACAACTACCGTATTCAAAACAAAAACGAAAAAGCTCTTGCACTTTACAAAACAATTGTAACTAACCAAGAAGGAACTTACCAAGAAAGAAAATCTAGGTTACAAATTGGAGGAATTCATTTAAGAAACGAAAACTACAACTTGGCTGAAGCTAGTTTTGTTGACTTGGTTAAAAAATATCCTAAATCACAAGAAGGAGAAGCTGCAATTAACGAATTAGAAAAATCATATTTGGCTCAGAACAAAATTGCTCAGTTCCCAGATTTATTAACTTCTTTGGGTATAAAATATTCTCAATCTAAATTAGACTCTACACTATGGTACCCTGCAAACCAAGCATACCTGAGTGGAGATTGCAACAATGCTAAAAACGGTTTTAATGCTTATTTAGATAAAATAGAAGCTCCTACTAACTATGTAACTGCACACTTTTATTTGGCTGAATGTAATTACCTAGAAAAAGAATACGAGACTGCATTATTCCATTACAACAAAGTAATTGAGAAAAATGAAAAGCATATGGTAGATGCTCTTTTCCATGCTGCAAATATTAATTACAGCAAGACAAAAGACAATGAAAAAGCAAATACTTTATACTCACAGTTGGAATTAATAAACACAGATGAATTAAAAATCCCTGTAATGAATAAGGGACTTATGCTTACTCATTACAAATTAAACAACTACTCACAAGCATCAACTTATGCAGAAAAAGTATTGCTAGACGAGCAGTTATCTAAAGGACAAAAAGAAGAAGCATTGATGATTAATGCAAATTCTAATTACGAATTAGGTAATAATAACCAAGCTGAAACTCTATACAAACAAGTAGTAAAAATCTCTACGGATATAGATAAAGCTGAAGCGGGTTATAAACTATGTGAAATCACATACAAAGCGGGAGAGTACAAACAAACCGAAGCGGAAATTTTTAGTTATTTAAAACAAAAACCTTCTTACGACTACTGGTTAGCTAAAGGGTATATTTTATTGGCTGATGCGTATGTAAAATTAGAAGACAACTTTCAGGCTAAAACTACCTTGCAAAGTGTAATAGATTATTACAAAAACGATACAGACAATATTAAAACAATTGCTCGAGAAAAATTAGCTGTAATAAATGCAATAGAAGATTCTAAGGACAACAAAGACGAAGAGGATCTTGAGATTGAAATGACAGAATAAAAGACTACAAAAAATTAGTTAAGTAGCAAGAAGTTGAAGAACTACTGCCACAAATAGAGAAAAAGAATGAAGTACATAAAACACATATCGTTATTATTGGTATTTATTTTGGCTGTCGCAAACGGATATAGTCAAAACGATACAATTATAGAAACTGATGCTATTGGGACTGGTGATAGGAAAATAAAACCTACCTCTAAACGTCCACTTACGCCAGCACTTATTGAAGAAACATCAAAATCACAGATTGAATCAAACTATTTATTCTACGAATACAAAGCAAATTCTGAAATGCAATTGCAGCCAATTTCTGCTGCAAAACTGAAAATTGTTAATCCTCTTGACAAACTAAAAAGAGGATACGTGAAAGGAGGAATAGGAATGTACACTACTCCTTTGGTAGAAGTATATTACAATTCTTTACGCTCAAAAAACAGCAGCTGGGGAATTCACGGGAAGCATCTTTCTTCCAATTCATCAATAAAAGGAACTGGGTTTAGTGGACTAAGTGAAAATGAAGCGCATGCTTATTACAAGCAATTCTACAAAAGATTTGCCATTACAGGAGAAGTGAATTACGAAAGATCTGGAAGCCACTTTTATGGATTCAATGAGGAAGACACGGCTATTGACAAAAAAGACATTAAACAAATTTTTAATGAAATTGGAGGAAAGATAAGCATTGCTAGTTACGACACAGATACTGGAGAAATTAACTATAAAGGCTCTTTAGGTTACACAAATTACTTCGATAGATATGAGTCGCAAGAAAATAATGTTGTCTTGGATTTAAGTGCAACAAAAATGATGAATAAAGAGATTTACGGAGTAGATTTTGGAGTAGACTTCAACAACTATTCTAGCGTAGAATCCTTGCCTCTTAATGCTAATGCCAATTATCCATTGAACAAAAACACAACTAACAACACCATTATAAAAGTGGTTCCAAATATTACTACTTCTGGAGATAAATGGTATGCTAGAGTGGGATTAGGAATTTTTGCTGATGTAAATGACAAAACAAGTTTCCATTTTTACCCTAATGCAGAAGCTAAATATAGTTTTCATGATATTTTTGTTCCTTACTTAGGAATAAATGGAGGGCTAGAAAGAAACTCTTTCCGTTCGTTAACCAACGAGAATCCGTTCTTGTTATCACAAGTAACTTTGCAGAACACAAATACACGCTACAATGTATATGCAGGGATTAGAGGAAGTATTTCTAACAAGATGTCGTTCAATGCGCAAATCGCTAGAAAGAGTGTTTACGGCAATGCTTTGTATTATACCGACACAACTTATTCTATCCAGAATAAAATGGATGTAGTGTACGATTCTATGGATGTAACAGAGATAAACGCACAATTAATGTATGACCAAACAGATAAATTAAGAGTTTATTTGAATGGAAAATATAGCTTTTTCAATCCGTTAAATCAGGATTACGTTTGGAACACTCCAGCACTAGATATTACAGTAGGAGGAATTTATGACTTAGCAGATAAAATACTTGTAAGAGCTGACATCTATTTCCTAGGAAACAGAAAAGCAAAATCATTGGTATTTGTTGATGATGCAGAATTGAATAACGACAACACTTACTCAGTAAACTTAAAACCTATTGTAGATTTTAATTTAGGATTTGAATACAGATATAATAAATCAATATCTGCATTCTTAAACTTCAACAACATAATAAGTAGAAAATACCAACAATATTATTTATATCCTGTACAAGGAATTAATATCATGGGTGGAGCTACTTTGAGATTTTAATCAAAAATCTCATCTCCTAATTCTTCGCTAGTTTCTTGCACCTCATCAGAAACTTCAATTACTACCTCTTCTTTATTATTGCTAATCCAATCTGGGTTAGCAAGGATAAAACCAATTGCTACAACCAAAATCACTAATACGGCAAGGATAAATTTTTTAGACTTTTTCATTTTTGTGTTTATTCTATTGAGTTTAAATATATAATTTTATTTATTGATTTTAATGCTTGGAGATAAAATTGTATTGCTCTTATTTCCCTCTCTATCTCTTATATAAATAGAAAAAGTAGCATTTTCCGAGTTATTCGCCTGATCTAATAAAATTACATTTTCGATATTTATTTTTAATGTTCCTTGAATGGCAAAACTTTTATCAAGTGGAGCCAAGGGTTGAAGATGAAATTCATGAACTATACTTGTATTTCTATTATCCATCACATAAATTGTTTTGGTATCTGCATCCGACTCTCCCAAATCTCCATTCCCATCCCTATATTTTACACTAAATTCTATATCCTCAAACTGATTTATATTAGTAGCACTAGTGCTTACCAACTCAATAGATGGAGTATTGGAAACTGTAGGCAAAGGGTCGTTACCCTCTTCTTTTTTACAAGAAAAAAACAGGATTACACAGGCAAAAAATAGACTTAGATATTTCATAAATAAATGATTTTAAAGCACTTTAAAAGAAAAATAAGTGAACAAATAATAAGGAGAACCCGTTTCTGGCAACTCTGTCAAAACCCCACTGGCATCTTTTACATATTGCCTTATGTAATAAGTTTTTCCTGTTGTATAATTTGCCGTATTTATTGTAATATGGTGGTAAAAAGGAGCTGTTCCCGAGGTAGACAATGGCAGGGGGAGCATTTGTGGATTAAGAGCAGATAGTAAAGTTAAATTTAACTCAGTTGCTGTAGAAAAATCAAACGGATGATCCGATATTTTTATCTTATTATGAGTTAGTCCCCAGCCCGGCACAAAATTCCCCGTTGGATCTGTATCATACAACAAAAACCAAAGCTCAATATTTGAACTATTTGGAAAAACCATAGGTTCAACAACACTTGTTCTTACTGTATCTAACCTTGTTCCAGAAGTATTATTAAGATAAGCTAATAAACCTCCTGTGCTTGGCTCGTAATTAGGAATACTTGGTGAGTTGCCAAAAATATCTTTTGCCCCTTCCAAAATCCATTTCTCTACTGATTCTATTTGCCAATCATCCAGCACATCATACAAAGGCATTTTACCCAACACGGTATTACCTGTAGTTATTCTTTCATGCAACCATGAGTTTGCTGTGTCATTTGGCACTACTCTATAAGTAAATGAATTGGCTACATTATTCTTAATCACATTATGATAAACCAACTGATTGTAAGAACCTTCTATAGTTCTAAAATCTGGCTCAAAAGAACCATCATGACAAGCAGGAACACCACATTTTGGAGTAAATATTAACTTATGTAACCCCAAATAACTGGATGAATCCAAAGCAATTAAATCTGGATCGTTTCCGTAATCCACATCATCATAGGGATTAGCAGGATGAGTTGGCTCTATCCTTTTTACTTCTTTTTTACATGAATTAATAAAAAAACTAGCAAGGAGAAAAACCGGCAGTATGAGTAATAACTTTTTCATTGATCAATTTTTAAATAAAGGCTTCGGTCAAGACTCTGCCTGGCAACAAACCTGAAGGAATACTTGAGTCGAACCCCAAAATACTAGCTATAGTTGGCACTATATCTACACTCTCTCCCACTGGAGAAGCGGCTGTACCGTAAGATACATTTTGTTTTACAACTCCCGGAGGCCCCACGATTAAAGAGAATATTTCTCGTGAGTTCTGATCGCTGGTATGGTCATAAGCATTTAATCCGTTTGCATCCACCAAACTATTTGGAGTGGAATTTCTCCCGTGCTCGGGCATACAAATCATAACAGTATCATTTGCCAATACAGGATCATTCTGAATTTTATCCCATAACCAACCTACTCCATAATCTGCTTTGTGTAGGTTTTGAATATAACCCGAAAAATTACTGTGACACACATCCAAATTGAAGGTGTTGATTACTGTAAGTTCAGGCTTAAATGTCTCCAATACTTTCCAAGAAGTAGCAATATTCAATAAATCACTAGATAATTCATTTGTTGATACACCTGAGGGCAAAGGCAAATTTAAAGAAGATATATTCTGAAGAGTACTCAAGAGCATTGTTTTTATCAATTCTTTGTCTGCTCTGGTATTAATTACCCCAGGTAAATCACCAATAGACTTATCAAAATTTACATCAAAAAAATCTTTCATGGTTTCAATCCTAGTCACATCATCTGGCTGATAAGAAAGTGCATTATTTAAATTATTGAAACCTGTTCCCGTAACAAAATGAGAAGGGCACAAATAATTTGCACCAAACTCTGCTCCATAATCTGCATGCCTACTGTAATTCAAAGATGGGTATGGCCCTAATCCTTCGGATAGCCACCATGCTTTTAGTGCAGTTTCTCTTGGACTATTGTGTTTTCTGTAATATTCGAAAATAGTTGGGTGATCTGGGTTCACATTTAGATTTAAACCGGTAGCAGTATAATTTCCTGTCATAGCCACAGTATGTCCATTATAATGACCGGTAGGACCAGTAGTGTATCTCATTTCTTTGAACAAAACTCCTTGAGATTGAAGAGAATTACTTAACACTGGTGCCCAAGGATTATATACGATATTACTTGTTGGTGCGGCACCAGTAAGCATATTATTCATAATATTACCCGAAGATGCTCGTCCTTGGTCCAATAAATACCTTTGCTGCACAGATTCTTGATTTCTTATTCCACCTCCAAACAAGACAAAAACCACATGATTGGCTTTTCTGGCTCCAGATGGAGCAAATAACCTACCACTAGGTAAGATATAAGGCGTGACAAAAGCACCTGCCGCAGTCAAGGTTGCTTTCTTTATAAATTCTCTTCTTTTCATAGTAGTTTATTAATAAAAATAATACTCATTGGATAAGGCAAATGAGGTAAAAACGTTTTCTACCGTAATGTCGTTATCTCCAGAAATTAGACTTTTTAAATAAATCTTTTCGTACACGGTTGGCTTCCTTTGGAAGAAACGAATGTAATTCTCATCTATAAATAACTCTAAATCTGCTCGCATTTGTACATCTGTAGGAACATTTGCCGTTGGCTCGGATAAGAATTGACTAAAAATCATTTCTGTGAACATTGTTTTATCCCCATTAGAAGCCGAAAGTTCGGATATTTCTAACAGTTTATTTGTAGATATCCCTTGATTAAAAATATCTGAATACATAATAGATAGTAATAATTCAGGAGATTTTTGTTTCGTTTTTTCTGCATTAGAAGAATAAATTTTAACATCATCTAATTCGTAAATCACATTGCTATAAACTATCGTCTCTTCTATTTCTTTTTTACAAGAAGAAAGTACAACAAGCAAAGCTGAAATAAAGATTATTTTAAAAACCTGCATATTCATCTGTTTTAAGTATTGATTTTTGCATTTCTGCCAAATTATTTGAGGTCTTAAAATTTAATGTAGCCGTATAAGACTCCGTAGAAGTAGGGTCTCTTGATAAAAATCCACGATAATTATCTATAACCAACCCTTGGTAAAACTCATCCGATTCTGTAATAATTCTTATAAAGTCATCTTTGGAATTACCGTTTTTCAATAGTACAATTCTTGATTCTCCATCTACCATTCTCACTCCATTATCTGTTTCCGATAATGAAGCAGGCCTCATAAAATAGCTTTCGAAACAAGCCTGAACAAAATTGAGACTTCCCATATTAATATCATCAAAAAATGAATTATCGCAAAAAGCAGAATAAAATTTATTAACCGATATCACATTATTCTTATACAAAGAGTCGGCATCCTCTAAATAGAGCAATTTATCCCTAAACAATTCTACCACTTGTGCATTTAACGTATCCCCATTAGAATATAATAGAACGATAATTGCACTTTGAGAAGCTATTTCTTGGGTAAGCTGAAAATCTGTAATTCCCTCTAAGAATTTCCCCTTCGCATTGTTGTACAACCTGTCGTAATATTCATCTTTTACCAAAAGCTGATCAATAAGCGTATCCCTTGCTCCCATTCGCAAATCACTGTTTTTCAAATAAGAAGAATGAGCATCAATTTCGGCTTGGGTTGCTTGTACTCCCAATAAATCTATGTATAGTTTACCTACATAAATTTCTATTTGAGTTTGAGATACTCCTTCGTAATTAGGTGGGGTATTTCCGCCTACAATTAAGTTTTCATAAGTTGTTATTTTTTCTTTCTTACAGCTCGACATAAAAATAGAGACGGATAATAAAAGGAAAAAATAAACAGATATTTGGGATAGTTTCATCTAATTTCAGTGATGTGTACGATACAATATACGAAAAAATGACTTTGATGTTTTATCGCCAAACTTATTTAGAAACAATTTAGATTGGTTAACTTTGTGAAACAAAAATATCCATGAAGAAAATAAAAGAAATCTGGAATGAATTAAAACCTTATTTTGTAGACGTATGGCAATACCTACTTATAATTGTGATTTTCATAATTGCAGCAATTTTTGTTTTATAAAAACTAACAAATGATTTCAGTACAAAAACTAACTTTCAATCCTTTTCAGGAGAATACCTACATCCTTTTTGATGAAACAAAAGAATGTGTAATAATCGACCCAGGTTGCTACGAACAACACGAGAGAGATGAACTTACTCAGTTTATAGAAAAGAACGAATTAATACCTGTAAAGCTAATTTCTACCCACAGTCACATTGACCATGTATTGGGAAATAAATTTGTGATGGATACGTATGGAATTGACTTACAAATTCACAAACAAGATTTACAGACTTTAATTGCAGTGCCAACTTATGCTGCCAACTATGGTTTTACCGATTATCAGGCTTGCGAAACACCAACATCTTTCTTTGAAGAAGGAGACAAAATAACTTTTGGAAACTCTGAACTTGATATTCTTTTTGTACCAGGACACGCTCCCGGTCATGTTGCATTTGTAGCCAAAGAAGAAAAACTAATTATAAATGGCGACTGTTTATTTCGCGAAAGTGTGGGAAGAGTAGATTTGCCAGGAGGAGATGCAGAAACCTTGGTACGCAGCATTAAAACGAAATTATTTGCACTACCAGATGACTTTGTGGTATATTGTGGTCACGGGCCCGAAACTAGTATAGGCTTTGAAAAAGCTAACAACCGATTTTTAAGATAAAGAAGAGCACAACAGATGATAGAAAAGAATAAAAAAGTTCATTATGCAGCAGAAAAAGCTGTAATAATTGGTGTGATTACTCAACAGCAATCGCAAGATGATGTAAAAGAGTATTTGGATGAATTGGCTTTTCTTGCAGAAACTGCTGGAGCAATTACTGAAAAAAGATTTACACAAAAAGTAGAATATCCTCACCCAAAAACATTTGTAGGAAAAGGAAAACTAGATGAAATAAGGCAATACATAAAATCTAACAGCATAGATTTAGCTATTTTTGATGACGAACTTTCTCCTTCGCAATTGCGTAACATTGAGCATATTCTTGAAATAAAAATTCTAGATAGAAGTGGATTAATCCTTGATATTTTTGCAAGTAGAGCGCAAACTGCTCACGCAAGAACACAAGTAGAATTAGCTCAATATCAATACTTACTACCAAGACTTACCAAAATGTGGACTCACCTTGATAGACAAAAAGGGGGAATTGGGATGAGAGGACCAGGAGAAACAGAAATTGAAACGGATAGAAGGATTATTGGCGATAAAATTGCACTTCTTAAGAAGAAATTAGAAAAAATAGACAAGCAAAAACACACACAAAGACAAAACAGAGGAAAAATGGTGCGTGTGGCTTTGGTAGGATATACCAATGTTGGAAAATCTACTGTTCTTAACTTATTAGGAAAAGAAAAAGTATTTGCAGAAAACAAATTATTTGCAACTTTGGATACTACCGTTCGTAAAATTGTGTTTCAAAACATTCCTTTTTTATTGGCAGATACCGTAGGATTTATAAGAAAATTACCTCACCAATTGGTAGAGTCTTTCAAATCTACTTTGGACGAAGTACGTGAAGCGGATTTATTATTACACGTAGTAGATATTGCTCACCCAGCTTTTGAAGATCATTACAATACTGTGAACGAAACTTTGAAAGAAATTGGAGCCATGGACAAGCCAACTATCTTGGTTTTTAATAAAATTGATGCATTTACGTTTGTGAAAAAAGACGAAGACGATTTGACTCCTGTATTGAGAGAAAACATCTCTTTAGAAGAGCTTAAAAAGACTTGGATGGGCAGAATGAACGAAGACAATTGCATCTTTATTTCTGCTGTTAAAAAGACGAATATTGAGGAACTGAGAGAGAAAATGTATGCGCAAGTAAAACAAATTCATATCACCAGATTTCCTTACAATGATTTCTTGTATCAAAATTATGAGGAAGAGTAAGCTCAACTTAATTGACGAACTAATAATGTTCTAGGACTTGTCATTCCAAGCTTTTCCGATAACTATCGGAATTGGGATCTAATGTTCTACATTGATAATATTAACGTATAACTTTAGATTCTGGATCGAGTCCAGAATGACAAATGAATATAAAACGAGAATAATTCCCTCCTGGATAGCTTGTCCCGACTTTTCGGGAAGGGCTAGGGAGGTGACTAACAAGATACAATCACCCACCTAGCCTCCCTCAAGGGAGGAACTAAAATGTGAAATGAAAAGACTAAACAAAATAGCTTTACTCCTACTAGTATTCATCCTAGTCATATTTTCTTGCACTACATCCAAAAACGTTACAAAAGAACAAGAAAAAACTTCATTCCTGTCTCAGGATAAAATGGGGAATTTGTATCAGATATCGGATATGAAAATCACTAAATATTCCAGTGATTTGAAACCAATACAGTCTAATTCTATTTTTAGTAATGGAACTATTGCCTCTTTTGATTCTAGAAATCCTTTGCAACTGATGTTGTTTTACAAACAACAACAAGAAATCATTTTGCTAGACAATACGCTTTCTCAAACCAACAAGATAGATTTAAACTCTTTTGAATTAATCGATTTGGCTTGCGGGTCTAACCGTGACAACTCCTTTTGGCTGTATTCCATTACTACACAAACTTTAATGAAGACTGATAAAGTAGGAAAGGTCACAAACGAATATAAAAATATAGCTCAATTAGTGGAAAGAGATATTAATCCCACTCAATTGCTAGAATACGAAAACCAAGTTTATTTATTCGACCCAAACGAAGGCCTTTTTGTATTTGATTTATATGGAAATTATGTGAAACGATACCTATTGAGAGGTGCAGAGATTGTTAAATTCTCTCAATATCAAATATTTTATAAAGTGTACAAACAAATAAAAAGCCTTGATTTGTTAAGTTTAGACGAAAAAATTATTTTGGAATCTGATATAGATTTTGATGATTTTATAGTTGGAAAGAAAGGAGTATCAATTTTATCCAACAACACCATTATACAAAAATAGTCTCATCTAAACCTAATTATATTCACTTGCTAACCGCTTGTTTTCAAAAGATTAAAAGACGGTTATTTTGTTATGCCATAAATAAATCGTAATTTAAGGTATGAGCACAAACAAAACATATTTTTGTTGCAAAATTGCTTCTTTTACAAATTAAAAAACATGAAAAATCTACTTATCTATTATTTTACTATTCTTCTACCAATCCCTTTAATGGTTTGGTCGGTATTTAATTTTCAAACACTATTTATTGTTCTCTTATTATCCTATGTCCTTTACAGAGCTTTTACCGATTTTAATAGACTAACAAGCAAAGGAGTTATAACTGAAAAAGACAAATGGAAATTCTTTGTTGTTCCATTTTTTAGCTCTACCTATTTTAAAGAATTATACTTTGAAAAATAATAGGATAAAATCTCAAGTTTAGTAAAATGTTTTCGCCAATTACATACGGAATAATCATTCTGGGATACTATATCCTTTATCTATGGAAAAAGGATAAATTAATTGTAACCCTATTCGAATTTTCTCCTATAGTGGTCATTATGCTCTCCGGAGGTATACTAAATCTTATCGAAGAACTATCAATACTCAGCCATGTATTAATTGGAATCAGTCTCATTATTCCCTTTCTTTTCATCTTTCTTTTTAGCAGAAAAAGAATGTCCCAAACAGGGCTATTAACGTGTAAAAAATGTAAAAATAACCTGCCTGCTATTTCAGATAGTAAATTATTTGACAGAAGACATTATCATAATAGAAAATGTGAAAAGTGTGAGCAATAGTAGCTCCTTTAATAAATATCAATTATTATAGTTTTATTTATTTTAACAAAAAATATTATAGAAATCCGAGAGGGAACTATTTCTTCGTTTGACCCTCTGGTGCTCGTCTGTGACGAGTACCTTTCTTATTTATTCGTTTGTAACGAATGTGAAATAAAAATTCAACTACTAAAACGAGAATAATTTACCTACATGGCGTTACAAACGCCAAAATAAGTTCTGGTACTCGTTTCCGTTTCACTCAAACAAGCTCCAGCTTGGGCCAAATAATAATTAGCATAAAAAAAGCCATTTCACATTTGTGAAATGGCTTTTGTGTTTAATGTAATTAAGTCTATTTAAAAGCAGGAATACCTGTTATACCGATAATGAATTCAATACAATTTGATAAAAAATCAAATCGTTTTCATTCTATTTCGGCATCACCTGCAGTATCAATAACTGAAAGTAGTTTGGGTAACCAAAAACTGAGCAGTTTCTGTTTACTTAAATGCTGGTATTCCGGTTATATCCATCCCGGTAATCAACAAATGAATATCGTGAGTTCCTTCATAAGTTACAACCGATTCTAAGTTCGCCATGTGACGCATGATAGAATATTCGTTTGTAATTCCCATTGCTCCGTGAATTTGTCTTGCTTCTCTTGCTACGTTCAATGCCATTTCTACATTGTTACGTTTTGCCATAGAAATTTGAGCCGTAGTTGCAGTTCCTGCGTTTTTCAACTGTCCCAAACGGAAAGTTAATAATTGTGCTTTTGTGATTTCTGTAATCATCTCAGCCAATTTCTTTTGCATCAATTGAAAACTTGCAATAGGTTTCCCAAATTGAATTCTTTCTTTTGAATATCTCAATGCAGAATCATAACAATCCATTGCTGCTCCTATTGCTCCCCAAGCAATCCCATATCTTGCAGAATCTAAGCATCCAAGTGGCGCTCCTAATCCAGATTTGTTTGGTAATAAGTTTTCTTTTGGCACTTTCACGTTATCAAAAATAAGCTCTCCAGTTGCAGATGCTCTCAAAGATAATTTTCCGTGAGTTTCTGGAGTTGTAAATCCTTCCATTCCTCTTTCTACTACCAATCCGTGAATCCTTCCTTCTTCGTTCTTTGCCCAAACTACAGCAATGTCACAAAAGGGTGCATTAGAAATCCACATTTTTGCTCCATTCAATAAATAATGGTCACCCATATCTTTAAAGTTAGTAAGCATTCCTCCCGGATTAGAACCGTGATCTGGCTCTGTTAATCCAAAACTTCCAATGAATTCACCAGTAGCTAATTTTGGCAAGTATTTCATTCTTTGAGCTTCGTTTCCGTAAGCATAAATTGGGTACATTACCAATGAACTTTGAACTGATGAAGTAGATCTTAATCCACTGTCGCATCTTTCTAGTTCTTGCATTATTAATCCATACGATATTTGGTCCAATCCTGGTCCTCCGTATTGTTCTGGAATATAAGGTCCAAAACCTCCTATTGCAGCCAATCCTGGGATTACCTGTTTTGGAAATTCTGCTCTTTCGTAATAATCTTCTATAATTGGGCTTACTTCCTTTTTTATCCATTCTCTTGCCGAATCACGAATTAATTTGTGTTCGTCAGTCAATAAATCGTCTAAGTTGTAATAATCTGGAGCTTGAAATTGGTCAGTTCGCATGGTTTTGTTTTAACAGTTATTTACCCAAAAGTATAAAATTAAACACTTAAATATTAAGAATAATTGTTTAATTTTATACTTTACGACTTTAAAACGAAATTAAAACAAAAAATATGGATTTAAGTAACATACTAGGTCTTCTTGGTGAAGATGGAATAGAAAAAATGAGTAATCAAGCAGGTTTGGATAAAAACCAAACTAAAAATGCTTTATCGGCTGCAATGCCGGCTATTTTAAGTGCTTTACAGGGAAATTCTCAAAGTAAATTGGGGCAAAAACAATTGGCTGGAGCATTAGAAAGAGACCATGATGGTAGTTTGTTAGATAACCTTTCTGGATTTTTGGATAACCCAAAAGCAGCAAATGGAAAAGGAATCCTAAACCATACTCTTGCATCTAGAAGAACAGAAGTAGAAGGAATGTTGAGTGCAAAAACTGGAGTAAGCTCTAGTTCTATGAGTTCAATCTTAGAAATGGCAGCTCCCTTAGTTATGGCATATTTAGGTAAAGAAAAATCTCAAAACAATGTACAATCAAATGGAATTGGAAGTTTAATTTCTAGCTTTTTGGGAGGAAATGATTCTTCAAGCAATGGATTTGACATTAGCGATATTGCAGGGATGTTTATCAACAGTAAAAAAGGAGGAATCGCAGGATTCATTGGTGGATTATTAGGTAAATAATTCATAAGAATTATTCAATTAAAATTTTAAAAGCAAAAGTCAACTCATTGACTTTTGCTTTTTTTGTACAATAATATTTAATTAAGAGTGTTTAAAATTAAATATGAGAAAACTAACATTCAAAATTAGAAGGAAACCGATTGCAATTGCATCAATATTATTCTTTTTTTTAGTTTTTTCTACTGCCGGGTTAGCACAAAACCAAATTGATTTTGTAGTCGTGGATGAGGATAAAAATCCTGTTTCTTATGCCAATGTGTATGGTGCAATATCGAAAAAAGGGACTTACTCCGATTTGGAAGGAAAGGTACACTTCAACTATTTGTTGCAAATTGACACTTTAGTTATAAGCTGTGTGGGCTACAAAAAAAGGCAAATTCTAGTTTCAGAAATATCCGACACAGTGTTTTTAACTGTTTTTTCTAATAAACTACCAGCTTTTACGGTAAAAAGTGAATATGAAAAAGAAACAATCGGCATAAAAAGAAAAATCTTTTTGGCTTCCCATTCAGAGGGCAGATTTGCTGGATCAATCAATGGAATGGTTTTTTCTGACGTTAGAGTTTCTTTTTTAGAAAGTGTAAGTCTATTTATAGATAAACCAGAAGATTCCTCTAGAACAAAATTTTTATTAATGGTGTATTCTGTAGATGACTCTACCAGTTTTCCGACTGAGCCAATTTTAACTCAACAGTATTTTTTTGATGTTTCTAAAAAAGGTTGGAGTAAAATAAATTTAGATTCATTGTATATTCCTCTTACAGGAAAGTTTTATATTGGGATTGAAACAGTGCCAAATTTTATTTTTGATGATGCTCCAATTTTATTTGAATGGGCACAAAAACCCACAGCAAAGTATAGATGCATCTCCTATCTGTTTAAAGAACTAACATTAAACTGGGTTTGGGGATATTCTGGAGGTCGCTATTTTTACGGAATAGATGGAACTGAAAACGAAGCTCACAATAATTTTCCTTTAATAAAAGCTACTATTAAATATTGAAAACAGCTTTGTATGGCTTAAAAAATCACAGTATTCCACTTTGCTTTTGAGGATTAAATAATAATGGCATGTTTTTTGGATTAACGTTTTGAAACGAAATAGTTATGAAAAAAATTACACTACTCACAACCGCCCTAATTTTAATCTTATCTAGCTGCACCAAAGAGCGTATAGCAGATGTGGTAATCCGATACGAAGTGGAAGCAACTAACCCTAACCGTTCGTATACTATGTATTATGCAAATACCACCTTTGGAGAAGATGTGAAACGAAATGTTTCATCTACTTATTACTACCAAGAATTTTCTATCCCAAGTGATGAAGTACCACAAGAATACTTTATGAGTGTAGAGTGCTTGGAAGATAGAATATCTAATTCTAACCAAATAATTACAACCCGAATATATGAAGACGGAGTACTACAGGTAGAAAGATACTCTGGAGGAACTAGCGATATTATTGAGGATAGAACTTATATTTCTGCGTTTTTACCTACAGGTATCAAGATGGAGGAATACTAATTTGATTTCTTTCTTCATTGTCATTCCAAACTTGATTTGGAATCTAGTGTTAAACAGAGTAAAAGTATTTTGAAGGAAAACATTAAAATGTAAAACTTTAGATTCCAGCTCGGAGGCTGGAATGACATTAATAAACTCAGTTTATAAATAACTTAAAAACCAATACAGAAAAATCTGTATTGGTTTTTTTAATTTAAATAAAGAAATTCATTATTTTTATAAAAAACACACAAAATATGGCTTATAAAATAATGTTATTGGGTTCTGGTGAATTGGGAAGAGAATTTACAATTGCTGCAAAGCGAATGGGTCAAACTGTAATAGCAGTAGATAGTTATGAAAATGCTCCCGCTATGCAAATGGCAGACTTACATGAAGTAATAGATATGCTTGATGGAGAAGAACTTGATAGAATTGTTGCTAAACATTCGCCTGATTTTATTGTGCCAGAAATTGAAGCGATTCGTACCGAACGTTTTTACGATTATGAAAAACAAGGAATTACAGTTGTGCCAAGTGCCAAAGCTGCTAATTATACCATGAACAGAAAAGAAATAAGAGATCTTGCTGCCAAAAAATTGGGACTTAAAACGGCTGCTTATTTCTACGCTACTTCTAGCGAAGAATTAAAATCTGCGGTAGATAAATTAGGAATGCCTTGTGTGGTAAAACCTTTGATGTCATCCTCAGGAAAAGGACAATCGGTAATAAAAACAGAAGAAGACATTGAAAAAGCATGGAAATATGCTGTTCAAGGTTCTAGAGGTGATTTGATTGAGGTGATTGTGGAAGAATTTGTCCCTTTTGATTCGGAGATTACTTTACTTACAGTAACACAAAAAAATGGTAACACTTTATTTTGTCCACCAATAGGACACGTGCAAGAAAGAGGAGATTACCAGCAAAGTTGGCAACCTGCCGTTATAGATGATTCTTTGTTGGATATTGCCCAAAGAATGGCAGCAGAAGTAACCCAAGAATTGGGAGGTGCAGGAATATGGGGTGTAGAATTTTTCTTGACCAAAGATGATGTTTATTTCTCTGAGTTATCGCCAAGACCACACGATACAGGAATGGTAACTTTGGCAAATACGCAAAATCTTAACGAGTTTGAACTGCACTTTAGAGCAATTATAGGAATTCCGATTCCCGAAATAAAACAATTACAAGCTGGAGTTAGTGCCGTAATATTAGGAAGAGAACACGGAGAAAATCCTGTTTACAATGGAATTGAAGAGGTATTAGCTCAATCCAATTCGGATATAAAAGTATTTGGGAAACAAATTACAAGACCTTACCGAAGAATGGCTGTAGCGCTTAGCTGGGATAAATTGGGTTGCGATATGGATGCGCTTATCGCAAAGACAAAGCAAATGGCAAAAGACGTAAAAGTAGATTAAGAACAACTAAAATCACAGTATATAATTCCGTAAAAAATTATTTACTCATATCAAAAAACACTCCTACATTATAAGCTGGTGCGGCAGCTATAATCTCTCCACGAAAGGCTCCAGTAATGGAAGCTGAAACTCCCCATCTCTTTTTTAAATAATAAGCTGCTTCTATTCCAACACTAGTATACTCTGTATTATTAGCAAAAATTCCTGTGCTCACAATAGAAGAAGAAGGTGGTCCATTTTTTAAGGACTCTACACCAAAAACTCGGGCGATTAACCATAGCTTTTCATTAAAACCTACTCCATATTCAAGGCCATACCTTATTTCTTCAGAAAAATCATTTGATCTATTATTAAACCCTAGATTAACACTTGCATAAGATTGAATTCTCTCCGAAATTTTAAATCCAGTCCCTGCATCTACACTCAAGATTTGATTAAACTCTCCATCTCCTGTTTGCAAATTATTATTAATTCCAGCTACATCTTTACCCAATGGAATTCCTAAAACCAAGGATACCGAAACAGGATATTTTGCTCCAGGTTTAGTCAAAGAATATTTTAAACCAATATCCGAATCTCCTATTGAGTTTACAGCATCTCCTTTTTCTACCAACTCCCCTGTTGCCTCAGAAATAATATTATTCGTTAAGTTTCTACTAAAAAAAGGCAAGTAAAGCGTAGTCGTAAATCGATTGGTAATACCAAACTCTCCATAAATACTGGTATTGTAAATACCTGTAGTTACGTTAGGATCTATTTTGCCCAAGTCTGTGTAATGCTGGTCATATTTAAGCCAATATTGAGATAGTTTAAAATATCCCTCCCCCTTTTTCTGTGTCCATGGTCCTCCAGAGTAGGATATAGATGTAGAAAAAAGTACAGATATTAGAAATGTGTATTTGAAAATTTTAGTTAATTGCGCCATGTCCTACTTTTACATTAAAGGGTTTACAGAAATACAAAACATATGTATAATCGTTTATTCCTACATTAGGAATAGTATATGAGTGAGCTCCAGAGAAGGTTGTAACGGGCCCTATCTCTAGTGCTCCCGAATTTGAATTTGGGTTATTTGTTAGATAAACATACAGACCAGGCAATGCTGTGGAAGCATTATAATCTGAGAAAAAATTCATATTTAAATCTGTACCAACTTGATCTACAGTGAAATTTCCAAATAGTGCGTAACTACTTGTCGTATTTACCTGCCCGCCTTTCATTAAGCTTTGAGCAGAAGTTGTACTATCTACAACAATCGTTTTTGATGTGGATATTTCGCCAAAAGAAACTGTCACTTCACTTGTACCAAATGTTTGCCCACTAATCAAACCATTGGAATTTATGGATAGCACAGATGAATTGGAGCTAGTCCATTCTAAGGCTACCTCTTCTTTTTTTCCGCCAGTATTAAAATAAACAGCTTCCAGTAAGAAAGTAGAATCTTTGGCCAATGTATCTACACTAGAAACAATTCTGACTGAAGCCGGAATAACATCTGCCAATATATCATCTTTGATACAACTTGAAATGCAGACAGAAAATAATAGAACTTGAATAAAAATTTTCATAAAAAATAATTTAGTAAAAATGGAATTTCATAAATGATGACCTATAAAACTCAACTTGTTTTGAATTTTAACGAGTCCTAAATCCATTACTTACTCTCATTATTTCTGCTCTCACTTAAATCGACACAGTTTAATCCTCCTTTTTTAACTTATTATGACAATTAAAAATACACAAAAAAAAAACACCTCATAAAGACTCAAAACAATAAAAGTCAAAAGATTGTGTTTTGATTTTTAATCCTCTAGCCAACAAAAATAATGCAAGCCAAAACAAGGAAAACAACTCCTATTCCTAAACAAATAAATCCGAAAAATAAATTTAATAATGCAACTACCACCATGGCTTCGGTACTAGCAATCAATACAATTCCTGAAATAAAAAAAAATAATCCTATCCCTAGTGAGATACCTCCTAATATTTTTTTTCCAAGAGATAGCCCATCTTGTTTACCCTCTACTTTCTCTTTCTTTAAATCAGTTACCTGTTTAGGCTCTTGCTTTTTTATATCCGGACTATCAATCACAGGTTCTAAATAAGACAATACCGGCTTGTTTATTATGACCTTAAACAATTGATTAGCATTCTCATTTATTGGCTTTTTTACAATTAAATTCTCCTTGTCTTCGGTCGTGTTTTTAATAAACGAAGATGTCTCTAACTCCTTAACTCTAATAGGTTCGGGAGTTTGTTTCCCTGTAGTTGCCATGCTTCCCATTTTAACTTTAGTGTATTTCCTTTTGTTAAAATCAGACGTAGTTGTACAATTAATTAATAAGAGCAACAGAATTAGTTTAATAAATACTTTCATGGCGTATCATTTTTTGATTCGAATCAAAAATCAGGAGAATAAATGAAATAGAAAAGGCAAATTCTTTTAAAAACTAACAGATTAAAACTATAAAATAATCTTTAATAATTTGTATTAAAATGATTTAACTTAAATAAAACTGACAAATTATTAATACAACTATTCAAAATAATTTCCTCTGTTTTCAGGTAAAAAATTAAAAAATCAACTAATTTTGTACTCCCAAACACTAGTTATTACTTAGAAAAATATTCAATGAAAAAAGAACTTTTTGAAACAAGACACATTGGTACTCTTGGAAACGACAGAGAATTAATGTTAAAAGAAATTGGAATCGACTCGGTTGATTCCTTGATAGACAAAACTATCCCAAGCAACATTAGGCTAAAGAACAAATTAAATGTACCGGAAGCCCTTACAGAGTTTGAATATTTGAACCGAGTAAAAGAAATTGGAGCCAAAAACAAGGTGTTTAAATCTTATATTGGTCTTGGTTATTACAATACAATTGTACCACCAGTAATCCAAAGAAATGTGTTGGAAAATCCAGGATGGTACACGGCATATACGCCTTACCAAGCTGAGATTGCTCAAGGAAGATTGGAATCTCTATTGAATTTCCAAACTATGGTGAGCGACCTTACAGGAATGAGTATCGCAAATGCTTCTTTGTTGGATGAATCTACGGCTGCTGCAGAAGCAATGGCAATGTTGTTCAATACAAGAAAAAGAGACCAGGTAAAAAGTGGAGCTGTTAAGTTTTTTGTTTCTGAAGAATGTTTTCCTCAAACAATTGACGTAATCAAGACAAGAGCAAAAGGTTTTGGGATTGAATTGGTAATTGGTAACCATAAAGAATTTACTGTTACTCCTGAGTTTTTTGGAGCAATAGTTCAATATCCTGCTTCTAACGGAGAAATTCATGACTACGCTAAATTAGCAGAAGATTTACACGCAACTAATGCAAAACTTGTAGTAGCAGCAGATATCTTGAGTTTAGCCTTATTAACTCCTCCAGGAGAATGGGGTGCTGATGTTGTAATAGGAAATACACAAAGATTTGGTGTACCAATGGGATTTGGAGGACCACACGCAGCTTACTTTGCAACTAGCGAAGAATACAAAAGAAACTTACCAGGAAGAATTATTGGAGTTTCTAAAGACAGACATGGAAACAATGCTTTGAGAATGGCATTGCAAACAAGAGAGCAACACATTAGAAGAGAAAAAGCAACTTCAAACATTTGTACTGCACAAGCCTTATTGGCAAATATGGCGGCAATGTATGCTGTATACCACGGACAAGAAGGTGTAAAAAGAATTGCAACTCAAGTTCATTCATTGACAACTATTTTAGCGAATGGATTAGCTAAATTAGGAATGGATGTAGTTACAACTAACTACTTCGATACTATTTCTATCAACACAAATAAAGCAAAAGAAGTTTCTACAATTGGATTGAAGCATGAAATGAACTTTTTCATGAAAAATGAAAATACAATCAAGATTAGTTTAAACGAAACTACTTCTTTGACTGATGTAAATGCTATTTTAAACGTTTTTGCAGAAGCTATTTCTACTTCATCAGAAACAATTACTGATGCAAACGAAACGATATCTTTTGACGATAAATTCAAAAGAACTTCAGAATTTTTAGCTCATCCTGTATTCAACATGTACCATACAGAAACGGACATGATGAGATACATAAAAAAATTAGAAAACAGAGATTTATCTTTGACTCACTCTATGATTTCTTTAGGGTCTTGTACTATGAAGTTGAACTCGGCAAGTGAATTAATGCCAATTACATGGCCAGAATTTGCCAACATTCACCCTTTTGTACCAAAAGAACAAGCTTTAGGTTACTACGAAATCATTGAAGAATTAGACGAGTTATTATCAGAAATTACTGGGTTTGACAAAGTATCTATGCAACCAAACTCTGGTGCTCAAGGTGAGTACGCAGGACTTATGGTGATTAGAGCTTACCACGAAAGTAGAGGAGATTTTAACAGAAACATTATGTTGATTCCTGCTTCAGCTCACGGAACCAACCCTGCATCTGCTGTAATGGCGGGAATGAAAGTGGTTGTTACCAAATGTGATGAAAAAGGAAATATAGATGTAGCAGACTTAAGAGCAAATGCAGAAAAACACAGTGAAAATCTTGCTGGTGTTATGATTACTTACCCATCTACTCATGGTGTATATGAAGCTTCTATCGTAGAAATGACTTCATTAATTCACGAACACGGTGGACAAGTATACATGGATGGAGCAAACATGAATGCACAAGTTGGTCTTACAAGCCCAGGAAACATTGGAGCTGATGTTTGTCACCTAAACTTGCACAAAACATTTGCTATACCTCATGGAGGTGGAGGACCAGGAGTTGGACCAATTGGTGTTGCAAAACAACTTACTCCTTTCTTACCAGGAAACCCAATCATTAAAACAGGAGGAGAACATGCTATTTCTTCAATATCTGGAGCTCCTTTTGGAAGTGCATTAATCTTATTGATTTCTTACGGATACATTAAAATGTTGGGAGAAGAAGGATTGAGAAAATCTACTGAGCACGCAATATTAAACGCAAACTACATTAAAGCTAGACTGAACAAACATTACGGAATTCTTTACCAAGGAGAAAATGGAACTGTAGCTCACGAAATGATTTTGGATTGTAGAGATTTTAAAGCAAACTCAGGAGTAGAAGTTGCCGACATAGCAAAAAGATTAATTGATTTTGGATTCCACGCACCAACTGTTTCTTTCCCGGTTGCAAATACCCTAATGGTAGAGCCTACAGAAAGTGAATCTAAGGCTGAATTGGATAGATTTTGTGATGCAATGATTGCCATCAGAAATGAAGTGAGAGAAATTGAAGAAGGAGTTTACGACAGAGAAAATAACTTGTTGAAAAATGCACCTCATATCCTTGCAGATGTAATGGAAGATGAGTGGCAATTTGCTTACCCAAAGAAACAAGCTATTATGCCATTGCCTTATTTAAAAGAATTTAAATTTTGGTCGCATGTATCTAGAGTAGATAACGGATTTGGAGACAGAAACCTTATTTGTTCTTGCCCTGGAATTGAAAACTATGTAATGGAAGA
>CAXIAX010000023.1:0-31232 GCA_964021785.1 uncultured Flavobacteriales bacterium | reverse complement strand
AATACATGGGAGATACTGGTGTTACCGTTGGTGTTGCTGTTGTTCCATTTTGTAAGCCTACTGATGGATACCAATTGTAAGTTGCTCCTCCTGTTGCACTTAATGTTACACTTGTTCCTTCACAAATGGTAGTATCAGGATTGGTCGTTATCGTATTTGTATCAACAGTAACTGTAATATAAACTGAATCTTCATTACAATAATATTCAGAAACCAACTTATATGTTATTGTTTGGATTGGAAATGAAATTGGGTTAGAAATTGTATCATTTGATAACGAAAATGAAGGTGTCCAATTGTAAGACTGGCCATTATATGCATTTAATTGTACGGAGTCTCCTTTACAAATAACAGGCACTACATCTATAGACAGCTCTTTTGGTTTATATGCACTAACAAGTGTTAAACCTGTATCTGCAGGAATACATCCTGTAGAATCATAAACAATCAATGTAACAGTATATGTTCCTGTATCGGGATAAACATGAGTAGGCTGAAAGACAGAAGATGAATCTCCATCTCCAAAATACCACTTATATGAGTTACCTCCACTACTATTATTTACAAAGTTTACCGAATCTGGTAAACAGATGAATGGAGCTGGCGAACTTGCGATAGATTTGATGTACGCAATGTTCATTTTTATAACCCCCAAATTACAATTAGTACTGTTATTTGTTGTTGACCATGCTCCAGGTGTTGTTGGCAAATCATTATGTCCTCCGCACCCTGCACACACAGCTTGATAAACATTTCCTTTTTTATCAAATCTACTTGTTCCTCCATCCACATGTTCTTGACTCACGTTACCTCCGTAATATGTCCCATACCTTAATCCGGTTGCATCTCTATCTAAAACTAACAAATAGAAATCACTTCCGTCTGTGGTAGATTGAAATGCATCTGGCGACAAAGGCAAACCTAACGTACTACTTCCGGACGCTCTATAACTTTTGTTTGTTTCTCCTCCCCATCCCGACAAATAAATTAATCCACAATCATTTACCAAAAAAGCTGAAGGCGAAATATCAATCGTATTTCTCCCAGAACCTACAACTGTACTCCAATAAGATGAATCTAAATCATTATTAAATTTATGGAAAAATTGAGTTGAATTAGGATTTGAATAAACTCCTAAAGAAACAGGATAATTACCTCTTGTTTGGCCTGTAACATACACGTCATCATTAATATCAACCTGTACCATGTAAGATTGATCATAACTATTAGTTCCAATATAAGTAGAAGCCAACAATGAACTTGTTGTAGTATTATACTTTACGACAAAACCATCTTCTGAACCATTGTGGGTTCTGTCATATGCTCCTGATGTTGTCACCAAATTTGAGCTATATGTTCCTCCCGTTACAAATAAGTTATTGTAAGAATCGAATTGAATTCCGTACCCTGCATCTTGTGCACTTCCTCCAAAATAGGTAGACCAGCTTAGGTTTTGTAAATCTGAATCTAAAATAAAAATACAAGCATCAGAAAAACCTCCCCCATAAGTTGTTTGGGGAGCTCCAGCTGTAGTAGGAAAATTTGTTGAATTGGTAGTCGAAGCCACAATTGCATTCCCCGAAGAATCTATTGTTATCTCTCCTCTGAAAGCATCACCATAATTATAGGATAGTAAATTATCTGTATTTAATCCATCATTACCTGTTCCCCCCACAAAAGTAGAACCTAAAAGTACAGTACCTGCTGCATTGAATTTACTAACAAAAATATCACTCCCATGTAAATAATACATGGATGCATTTTTCGGTCTCACATCTGGTCCTCCAGAAAAACCTCTATCGTATGCAGAAACTGTTGTAGGAAAATTACTTGATCCAGTAGTTCCCATTACAAATAACTCATTGTTATTGTTTACCGATAAACTGTGTGGAGCTTCACTTCTTGACCCTCCCAAATAAGTAGAGAAAAGTAAATTTGTTCCATTGATATTGAATTTACTTATCGCTACATCTACATAATAATTTTGAGATGTATTAAATGAAGTTTGATAAGCTCCTAATGTAGTTGGATATGCTCCAGAATTAAAAACAATTCCACCTGCATAAGTATTTTCTCCTTGATCATAAGTGGCAGTAAATCCAAAATTATCGGCAGTAGATCCTGAGTAGGAAGAGAAAACAACTACAGGATCTATTATCAATGTCTTAGATTCGTCATATCCAGAAGGAAACTCAAAAGATAAACGCTTACCAGATAAAACATACTTACAGGGAACCTCAACTCTTTTCCCATCTATTATTTGATAAGAGAATGGCTTTGCCTCTTCTATATTATTTATCGTATTTACAATTATCAGTCTATCCCCTTCCAAGTAAATTTCATCTATTCCTAAATAATCTATTTGAATATCATCTACTTTACCTCCAGCTTGTACAATAAAATCATACTTAGTAGAACCAAACTCTGTATATACCGATAAATCTATATGGGAATAAAGTTCCTTGTAATTTACTTTAGAAGTAGATCTTACATTCGACTTCCATTTGTCTTTATCCTTCCCATGAAAGTAATTGTAGTAAAATGAAGATTCGTCTTCTTTGCTTAAAGTTACCGAAGGATTAGAATTTACAAATTTAGTCTTAATGGTATGCGACTTAATAAATTCAGGTGCCTTCGCCTCTTGATTGTCGTGAAGCTCTCTAATATACGACTTCTCATATAGTGCATAAGTAAACCCATCCGATTCCAAAAACAGATTACCATCTGCTAAAATCTGGCTAAACTCAATTCTTGAATCCCACTGCCCTAAGTTTTCAATAAAAACTTTATTCGATTGAGCAGAACCCAAAAACGACAATGTAAAAAATGTGATAAATAGTTTTTTCTTCAAATCATTCCTTTTGGTATGACTTGTTACGACTCTATTAAAAAAAAGTTATTCGAATTTCAATGTTTTTAACAAAGCATTGTTTATTTCTTTAGAACCCAAAGAGAATTCTTGTAAGATTCTTTAATTTGATCCATAAATGAATTGGCTTCATTCCTAGTAGCAAAACTCTGAATTGCAACCCTGTACAATTTCCCTTTTTTATCTACAACACTTGCCTTGTTTCCTTTCTGCATCCAATCTTGGACTAAATTATCTGCATTTTCCTTTACACTAAAACATCCTGCAATGACATGATATTTTAATTTTTGAGGAGTTTTTACAACTACATTAAGTGTCGAATCAATTTTAGCAGGAATAATTTCTACTTTTTCTATTGAATTTTCTACTGCTATTTCTTCTTTTTTAACTGAAATAACTTCTTCAACAATTTCGTCTTCTTCTACCAAGAAAGTTTTTCCATCTCTAGGAACATACTTTTCTACATGTACCGTATGAAAAGGATTAAAACTAGAAATGTTGATTTTTTCTTCTCCTATAAACCCTTGCTGATTTCCAAAGAAAAGACCTCCTACAATTAAGGGAACAATAATAAAAGGAAGTAATACTGCTCCTCTCCTACTTTTGTTCTTTTCTGATTTTTTTTCTGGCTTTGCAATAACAGCAGCTTTTCTATCCACTTTCACCTCTTCTTGTCTAGAAATTGCTACTAATTTTGTTGCTGGCTTAACTGTATCTTCTTTCAGTTTTTCAATTGAAAGGGTAGACAATCCAAAAGACTCTTTCAGGAAATTAGTACTAGATTGCTGAAACTGAATGTTTTTCTCTTTATCAAAAAACAAAACACCTACTTTTTCAATCTCCACTCTTCCTTCTTCATTCAACCTTAAAAAACAATCGTCTTTAAATTGGATTAGCAATTGATTTGCCTCTTCCACAGACATTGATTTCTTTTCTGCCACTTGGGTAGCAAGCAAACCATCATTAAAGACTAAATGCTTGTTGAATAGGATTTTCTTTTTGGCTGGATGAAACACAGAAGTAAACTTATTATAAAACGCAGGCATCTTGCTGGTAATAAAACCACCAAATTCTGGTACGATTACACAATCATGATTGTGCAACAACTCTTCTATATGTTTATCTAACTTTTCCACTGTGTTCTGTTAACAAAGTTAATTATTCTCTTCTAATTGAAATGCCTTTTAAGGAAAAAATCAATTAAATTTTATTTTAGCTAAATCTTCAGGGGTATCAATACCCACAATATCCTCTTTAATTTCAGCAACTTGTATCGTAAAATGATGCGACAACCACCTCAAATTTTCTAAACTTTCTGCCTCCTCTAGCATAGAGTGTTCTATTTCTTGGATTTCGTAAAACTCATCAATATTAAAAGCATAAATACCTATATGCTTGAAGTAACTAGCATTTGCCAACCATTCGTCTTGTTTTTTCCCTCTTACAAATGGAATCGGATGTCTACTAAAATACAAAGCATCTCTTGGCTCTTCATCTTCTAGCTCTTCCGTCATTACAACTTTTACAACATTTTCATTAAATAACTCCTCCTCTGTAGTAATTCTTTTTGCCAATGTTCCTATTTCTGCTTGGTCATCATTCAAAAGAATATCACATACTTTATTAATATGGGCTGGAGAAATAAAAGGCTCATCTCCTTGAATATTGACTACAATATCAAAAAACTCTTCTTTATCTTCTAGCTTTTCTATCACCTCACCGCATCTTTCTGTTCCAGATTTATGACTATCAGAAGTCATCATAGCAAATCCACCAAATTCCAATACGTGATCGTAAATTCTCTTGTCATCTGTAGCAACAATTACCTTATCAAGCTTCTCAGCTTTTTGGCATTGCTCCACTACTCTTCTTATCATAGATTTTCCATTAATATCTACCAAGGGTTTTCCAGGAAACCTTGTGGATGCATATCTTGATGGAATTACTCCTAATACTTTTTTCATTTTAATTCTTTTAAGTATAATTCAATGGTTTTTTCTAATCCGTAGTATAACGAATCAGAGATTAAAGCATGTCCAATAGACACCTCTAGCAAATTAGGTATATGTTGTTTGAAGTAGGCCAAGTTCTCTAAACTTAAATCATGTCCTGCGTTTATACCAACACCAAGTTTAGCAGCTACCAAGGCAGACTCAATAAATGGTTTAATTGCTTCTTCTCTATTTGCATAATTAGATGCGTAAGCTTCTGTATACAATTCTATTCTATCTACATTAATTAATTCTACCTCTTCGATATCTGATACCAAAGGTTCCATAAAAACCGAAGTTCTTATTCCCGCTCTAGAAAACTCAGCCAAAACTTCTGTAAGTAAATCTTTATTTTCTTTTATTTTCCACCCGGCATTTGATGTCAAAACATGGGGAGGATCAGGAACCAAAGTAACTTGTTCTGGCTTTACATCCAAAACCAAATCCATAAATTTCTTATTGGGATACCCCTCAATGTTAAACTCTGTTGTTATTTTTTTTGATAAATCATACACATCTGCATACCTGATATGTCTTTCATCTGGACGAGGGTGAACTGTAATCCCCTCTGCTCCATATTTTTCAATATCTAATGCAACATTCAATAAATTTGGAACGTTATTCCCTCTGGCGTTCCTTATAGTTGCAATTTTATTAACGTTTACACTTAATTTTGTCATATTTTTGTAATATTGTTAGTTGAAGTTAGAAGAGTAAAACAAACTCTATTACTACAAAGGTAGCCAACAATTAAATATACTAAAATACCAATCAATAAAAACTCATTTTATTTTATAAATGATAGCATCACAACTTATAGTAGATAGTTTGCCCCCAATAAAGCCAACTGAAAAATGCAGTAAAGCCGTTTCTTGGATGAGTGAATTTAAAATTTCGCATTTACCCGTAGTGAGTGGCAATAAATTTGAAGGAATAATTTCTGAAGAAAGCCTACTTGATTTCAATTTTGAAAACGAATCAATTGCAGAAAGCAACATTCTATTGATGCATACCTTTATTTATGAATACCAACATATTTTTGAGGCAATGAGACAGATGTCGGACAACCATTTAACTATTCTTCCTATCCTAGATAGAGAAGATAATTACCTTGGCTCCACAACTCTTTCACACCTTATGACGTTAACTACAAACACAACCTCGGTAAAAGAACCTGGAGGAGTAATTGTACTTAATGTAAATTCTAAGGATTATTCTCTTGCACAAATTGCACAAATTGTAGAAAGCAATAACGCTAGAATACTAAGTTCATTTATTACTTCTTCTATTGATACAACCGAAATGGAGGTAACAATAAAAATAAATAAAAAAGATTTAGGCGCAATCCTTCAAACATTTCATAGGTATGACTATAACGTAACAGAAAGTTACCACAAAGAACAAGATCGTGATGAAATGAAAGATAGATTTGATTATTTAATGAAAAGACTAGACTTATAAAAAGACAAACTAATGAAACACTTTTTAATAACCTTACTACTAACCATAACCTATTTAGGTGTTTATTCACAACCGAGCAATGACAATTGCTCGGGAGCGACTGAACTATGCATTGGAAACACCAAAACAGGAAATACAGATGGAGCAACAGCACAAGTATGTGCAACTTGCGCAGACGGACCTACAGTAATTGGATCTGCATGTTTTGATATGGAAAAAACCATTTGGTATCAATTTACAACCAATGCTGCTGGAGGAACTGCCACTGTTTCTGTATCGGCAATAAACTGTTCTTTGGGAGCAGGAGGAATTAGCGGTACTATTTATAGTGCAACCACTCCTTGTAACTCTGCTACTTACACTTCAGTATCAAACTGTGTAGTAAACTCTACAGGAAACTTCACTTTAAACGCAACAGGATTAGCTGCAAACACAACCTACTATATTTTAATTGGAAGTGAAAATGCGAGCTCTTGCGGATTTGACATTGCAGTATCTGGAGCTTCGGTGGTATTGCCACCTAGTGTAATTTCAATTTCCAACAACATAGGTTCTACAATTATTTGCCCTGAAGATTTTGTAACATTTACTGCATCTACAATGAATTGCACTAACCCTAAAGTAAAATGGTTTGTTGACGGAAACTTATCGGGTGAAACTACCAATGGAGAAGCTTGGAGTAGAGATTATTTTACAGATGGAAATATTGTAACTGCCGAACTATGGTGCGATTGTGGAGGAGTTGTTTCTAACTCTAATGCACTTACCATAAATGTTCACCCTTATATAACTATAGATGCTGGAGATTATGTAAATATCCCATTTGGAGGATCTACACAACTTAACGGAACAGGAGGGGTAACTTATTCGTGGGCTCCAGGAAATACACTTAACGATCCTGATATTGCAAATCCGATTGCTACACCACTTAGCTCTACAAATTATATTTTAACTGCAACTTCGGCTGAGGGTTGTCGTTTTTTTGATGAAGTAACAGTTAATGTCTTAGATTCTATTTACGTACCTAATACCTTTACGCCAAACTCTGATGGGGTAAACGATACTTGGCAAATATTATTAATAGACCAATTTCCAAAAGCAGAAGTTACTGTTTTTGATAGATGGGGACAAATTGTGTTTAAAACGATTGGTTACCCAACCTCTGCAAGATGGGACGGAACTAGAAATGGAAAAGCATTACCTGCTTCTACTTATTACTATACCATCAGTTTGAGTATAGACTCAGAAGAAGAAAGAGTTAAAACCGGATCCATTACGATTATATACTAACTAAGACTAAAGCAAGCAACTAAAGTCATTCGTTACAGAATTACCAATTACAGATGAAAAAAATATTTATAATTAGCTTAATACTAAGTACTACTTCGTTATTTGGACAGCAAATACCTCAGTTTTCTCATTATTTATTAAATCAATTTGCCTTTAATCCTGCAGTAGCTGGAAGCAAAGATTGTTTAGATGTAACATTGGCTCACAGGTCTCAATGGAGCGGATTTGAAGGAGCTCCAATTACCACTTATGGTAGTTTTAACACTACTCTTAAACAAGATAAATTTGGATTGGGATACAAACATGCAATAGGGTTAGTTGTACTTAGAGATTCTTACGGACCTTTTTCTAGAACAAAATTGAAAGGTGCTTATGCTTATCACTTGCCTGTTTCAAAGAAAATATTACTATCCATGGGAATGTTTTTAGGTATTGAACAAATTAACTTTGATGCTGGAGCTGTAACACTTATAAATAATAATGATGATGCAATAAACAACTCTAGAAGATCTACTATTTTTCCTGAAATTACCCCAGGAGTATTCTTACAATCAGACAAATGGTTTGCAGGAGCTACACTTCAACAAACATTAGGAGGAGAACAAAAAGCTGTAGGAACTAGTGAAACAACATTCACAAGACACGGAACATTGTTAGGAGGATTAAATATCAAGGTCTCGGATGATTGGTCAATTATTCCATCAACTTTATTAAAATTTTCTAAAGCTGCACCTTGGGCAATTGATGTAAATGCAATGGTAGATTACAAGAACAGATTTTCTGTTGGCGTATCCTACAGAAATGTAGATGCTGTAGCTGGATTAATCAATTTCAACTTATTAAATTATTTTAAAATAGGATATGCTTACGATTATACTTTATCTAAAATTCAGTACGGAAGTTCAAACTCTCACGAAATAACATTGAGCATAAACCCATGTGGATTTAAAGAAGAAAGCAGATACGGCTGTCCTACTTTCAATTAAATACACCTACCCTTCTAATTTTTATCAGTTTTATAAATATTTACTTATATTTATCCTTATTCATTAATCAAAACCATAATGAAAAAAGGAATATTACTTTTATCGCTATTCATAGCCCCATTCTTATTTTTAGCACAAGCTACCCAAACCGTTAGAGGAAAAATTGTAGACAAAGAAACATTTTCTCCCATCATTGGTGCAACTATTTTGGTTGTAACAGAAACATCAAAAACTTTAGGTGCCTCTACCGACCTAGATGGAAACTACCGAATAGAAGGAGTTTCGTTGGGTAGACACACAATCAAAATTTCTTACCTTGGTTATTATGCCAAAAGTATTCCTGTAATAATTAATGCAGGTAAAGAACTTATATTAAATGCCGAATTAGAAGAATCTTTCAACACACTAAAAACCGTAGAAATATCGGGGGACGACAATGGAGGAGTGAAAAATGACATGGCGCTTGCAAGTGTTACTAGTTTCTCGGTAGAAGAAACAAAAAAGTATGCTGGAAGTAGAGATGACCCTGCTCGTATGGCTTCTAACTTTGCAGGAGTGCAAGGTGCAGATGATTCTAGAAACGACATTGTAGTAAGAGGAAACTCACCACTTGGTGTGCTTTGGAGAGTAGAAGGAATAGACATCCCTAATCCTAATCATTTTTCAATTGCAGGTTCTTCGGGTGGTCCCGTTTCTATTTTGAACAACAAATTAATGGCAAACTCTGATTTCTTTACAGCTGCTTTTCCTGCAGAATACGGAAACAGTATTGCTGGGGTTTTTGATTTGAAATTGAGAAACGGTAATAACCAAAAACATGAATTTTCTGGACAATTTGGTTTCTTAGGAACAGAATTAATGGCTGAAGGACCTTTGAACAAAAAAACAGGATCGTCCTATTTAATTGCTTATCGTTATTCTACTTTAGCCATGTTTGAAAGTTTAAACATTAGAGTAGGAACGGATGCAATTCCTAAGTACCAAGATTTATCCTTTAAATTAAATTTCCCACAAAAAAAAGGAGGAACACTTTCTTTGTTTGCCATCTCAGGAACAAGTAATATCGACATCATGTTTAGTGACGAAGAAAAACCAAATCCAGATTTAAACATTTATGGGGAGAATGACAGAGATCAGCATTTCTCTACAGGAATGGCTGTAATGGGACTTACTTATTTAAAACCTCTAAAGAAAAATGCGTTTTGGAAAACAACTATTTCTGGAGCTGTAGAGCAACAAAAATCTACTCACAATTATTTTACACGAACACTTAAACCTGATGGTTTTTACCAGCTAGATGATATTTACACCATCTTAAGTTATAGATTTAGACAATACAAAGTATCTGCAGCTACTTACATCAACAAAAAACTGAGCAATAAGTCTGTATTGAAATACGGAATGAATGCCGATTTCTTTGTTTACGATTTTCATGATAGTGTATTTAGAGATAATGCAATTCCAAATTATTGGGATGTAAGATGGGACTACAATGGAACCTCAGCATTAATTCAGCCTTATGTTCAGTTAAAACACAAATTTAGCGAACGCTTCGTTATGAATTTTGGATTACATGCTCAAGCCTTTACCCAATCAGAAAGTATTTCATTGGTTGAACCAAGAGTAAGTTTGAGATGGAATTTGGACGAGAAACAAGTTATCTCATCAGGTGTTGGGCTACATAGTCAAATACAACCTTCGTATACTTATTTTTATCAAATTCCAACAGGAATAGACAATGAAGATTCTCAGCACAACAACAAAATGGATTTTTCTAAAAGTTTTCATTCAGTAATTGGCTACAGTAATGCAATTTCTAAAAAAACAACTTTAAAATCTGAAATATACTTCCAGCACCTTTACAACATTCCTGTAGAAGTTCAATCTTCTTCATTTTCTATGATTAATCAAGGTTCTGGATTTTCTAGATTTTTCCCGGATTCATTACAAAATACTGGAACTGGAACAAATTACGGATTGGAATTAACAGTTCAACATAATTTTGACAAGTCTTTCTACGTTATGTTTACAGGAGCTGTTTACGACAGTAAATACAAAGGAAGTGATGGAGTAGAAAGGAATACCGATTTTAACGGAAACTTTGCTGCTAATTTATTGATAGGAAAAGAATTTAAGCTAGGAAAAAGAGGTACAGCACTGATTGGTGCAAAAGTAACTTGGGCTGGAGGAAAACGTTACGGGCTTGTTGACACTGCTGCTTCTGCGTTGGCGAGAGAAGTTATTTTCTTAGATGATCAATACAATGAATTACAGTTTGCCGATTATTTTAGAGCAGATTTAAAACTAAACTATAGATTGAACACTAAAAAGTTAACTCACGAGTTTGGGTTAGATCTAGTTAATATATTTGGGATAGAAAATATTCTTACCTTAACGTATGCACCAACAGCAGAAGATCCTACAAGGATTACCACTTCCCCTCAACTAGGATTTTTACCAATATTCTATTACAGAATTGATTTTTAAATGACAAAAAAAACAAAATACAAGCCACTTATTTACCCTGCTAAAATATTATTGGCTTGGGGCGAAGCCATTAGTGGGAACAAAGAAATAAGGGATTGGCTGGGAAAAAACGGATATCCAGAACTGTATACATTTGTATTTGCTCTTCATTTAAAAGAAGATGCCAGAGATTGGCTAATGAAGAATAAGTACCCACATTTATTAGCTTTAATCCAAGGAGTAGAGAGAAATAAAAAAGCATTAACCTGGCTACAAGAAAATAATTTTGATGTGCTTTATCATATGGCCTTAACAGGAGATGGCGAAGAAGAATCTTTGGCTTGGCTACTAAGAGAACATAGAGATTTTGCTCATATTGCAATGAAAATTAAAAAAGTGAAAGACGGGATTCAAGATGACAATGATGATCCGCACAGAATTAGTAGGGTGTAATTAGTAACAAAAAAAAATCGATTTAGTATTTCTCATATAGAAGAATACTAAATCGATTTTCATATAGTTTTAATTCCCTTACAAACTCCAATACTCAATATTAGAGATTTTGTCTCTCATAATTCCTTTTACATCTACAAACACTCCTTTTCCTTCGTGTAAAAAGGTTTGGAAATAAGTTTCATCCAATAAAGCATATTCTTTGTGATTTACTGCCAAGATAATTGCATCATATTTCCCCGTAGGTTCTGCAACCAATCCAAATCCATATTCGTGCATCAATTCTTCTGAACTAGCATGAACATCCACTACTTCAACATTACAAGAAAACGATTCTAATTCGCGAATTACATCCACTACTTTAGAGTTTCTAATGTCACTCACATCTTCTTTGAACGTAGCACCCATTACAAGCACTCTAGCGTCCATAATATTGGTTCCTTGAGAAAGTATCTTCTTTACAGTTTGTTTCCCTATGTAGAACCCCATAGAGTCATTCACGTACCTACCAGAGTTTATTACTTTGGCATGGTAACCTGTTTTCTTTGCTTTGTGAGTTAAATAATATGGATCTACACCTATACAATGTCCACCAACAAGTCCTGGTTTGAAATTTAAGAAATTCCATTTTGTACCTGCCGCTTCCAATACATCATAAGTGTTTATCCCTACTCTATTGAATATAATAGACAACTCATTAATTAACGCAATATTGACATCTCTTTGTGTATTCTCAATAATTTTTGCAGCTTCTGCAACTTTAATAGATGCAGCTCTGTGCACACCTGCATCTACAACTAATTCGTATGTTTTTGCTACTTCTTCTAGTGATTCTGGTCCACATGCCGAAGCAACTTTTACAATCGTACTTAACGTATGTACTTTATCTCCTGGATTAATTCTTTCTGGAGAATAACCTACTTTAAAATCGTCTCTAAACTTAAGACCCGATACTTCTTCCAATACTGGTACACAATCATCTTCTGTACATCCAGGATAAACAGTCGATTCATAAACTACATAATCTCCTTTTGATAGTACCTGAGCAACAGTTTTACTTGCTCCTAAAAGTGGCGATAAATCTGGCAAGTTACTTTCATCAATTGGTGTTGGAACAGCAATTACATAAAATGAAGCCGCCTTTAAATCATCTAAATTTGCAGTAAAAGTAATATCTGCACCTTCAAAATCTGAAGCTGCCAACTCTTTACTAGGGTCAATGTTATTTTTCATCAACTCTACTCTTTCAGCATTGATATCAAATCCAATTACTTTTATCTTTTTTGCAAATTCTAATGCAATTGGCAATCCCACATATCCTAATCCAATTACGGCTAATGTTGCTTCTTTATTTACTAACTTGTCGTATATCTTACTCATAATTTTTTGTCTTTGTTGTGACACTCTGCATAATAACAAGCAAAGTACCAAATAATATGAAACTTAACAAAATTGGACAGACATTTCGTTAATGAAAATAATAAAATGTCTCAATCCTTAAATTCAATATCCCTGTTCGTCTCTCACTTTGTAAATTCTTTCAATTATATCTACCACTTTCATTCCTTCTAAGGCATTAGTTGTAGATGTTGTTTTTTCATTCAAAGTATCCACTACATTTTCTATTACATAATTGTGATTCGCAGCAGAGCCTTTGTAAGGGCCGTAATCATTTGCTGGGTTACTAGGTGGCAATACTGGCATTTCGTATCCATCAATGTGACAATACTCTACTTCGTTCATGTATTGTCCTCCCACTTTCACACTCCCTTTACTTCCCACAATAGTTAAACTACTCTCTAGGTTTTTATCCCAAACTGCAGTAGAATAATTTAATACTCCCATCCCTCCTTTCACAAAATCAAATGATACTATTCCAGAATCTTCAAATGTTGTAGATTCTTTGTGAGTAAAGTCTTTAAAATTTCCTTTTATGTTATCAATGTCTCCACATAACCAATACATGATATCAATAAAGTGTGAGAACTGAGTAAATAAAGTTCCTCCATCCAAATCTGGAGTTCCTTTCCACCCTCCTTTTTTGTAATATCTATCGTCACGGTTCCAGTAGCAATTAAGCTGAACCATATGTATATCTCCCAATAATTCTTTATCCATAATCTCTTTCAACCATACTGATGGTGGAGAGTATCTATTTTGCATTACGCAAAATACTTTGGTATCTTTTTTCAAAGAATTAAAAATAATTTCTTCACAGTCTGCTTTAGAAAGTCCCATTGGTTTTTCACATACAATATGCTTCCCCGCTTCTATAGCTTTCAAACTATGAGATGCGTGTATTCCATTTGGAGTACTTACCGTAAGCACATCAAAATCTACATCACTTGCCAATAATTCTTCTATTGAATTGAAAAAAGGAACATCAAAATTCTCTATTCCTAATTCTTCCTTATTTCTAATGTCACACAAAGCAGCTAATTCTGCCCCTTCGTTTCTAGAAATCATCTCTGCATGGCGTTTCCCAATATGTCCGTTTCCTACAACTGCAAATTTTACTTTTTTCATTCTAATTATCTTAATCGTTTGTTTTCGATACAATTTCATTTTGATTATCATCAGATGAAATCACTCGAACTGACACGTTATTTTATTTTCTTGACTTTATTATTTTCTAAGCTATATTCTTGTTTAGACTCTTCACAAATTGCTTTGTTATTAGAATCAAAATTTAGTCTATGTCCGTATTCACTTACCCAGCCAAGTTGTTTTGCAGGGTTTCCTACCCACAAACTATATGCAGGAATTTCTTTGGTAACCACTGCACCAGCACCAATAAAAGCATATTCTCCAATATCATTTCCACAAACTATGGTAGCATTTGCCCCAATAGAAGCTCCTTTTCTTACTACAGTCTGGAGGTATTCTTCTTTTCTAACAATTGCACTTCTTGGATTTATTACATTGGTAAACACCATAGAAGGCCCAAGAAAAACATCATCTTCACACTTCACTCCTGTATAGATAGAAACATTATTCTGAACCTTTACATTATTTCCCAATTCTACCTCAGGAGAAATAACTACGTTTTGGCCTATATTACATTTATTACCAATTATACAGTTAGGCATTACGTGTGAGAAGTGCCAAATTTTGGTTTCATTACCAATTTGGCAACCTTCATCAATTACCGCAGTTTCATGTGCAAAATATGCTGCCATATTATCGTTTTATTAATCTCTCGATAGTTCTTTTTTCTCCTGATTGAATCAAGACAAAATAAATTCCAGAAGAACATTCAGTAATGTTTAAATCAACTGAATTTAATCTGTTAATATTTTGATCCAATATTTTTTTCCCTAACTCATCATACAATGTTAAAGTTCCTTTTTCAATCGTTTTATCAAATTGAATTTTCACTTGTCCTTCAGTAGGGTTTGGAAATACTTTGACTGTAAGTTTTTCTTCATTTTTTATTTTGATACTTGCTGTAGGATTAAATCTTACAGTATATTGAAACTTATAAGTCTCTGTAGTATCGCCATTGCTTCCCACTGCGAATACTTTGAAAAATATTTTTGTTCCAACCGGATAAACAGGAATTGGCGAATAAGTAGAATAAGTACTGTCTACTGTATTACCCATTGCCATATGATTATCAAAAATTGCTGTATCAATAGAGTATTTGGCATACACAGAAGAAAGTGTTCCATTGTAAGAAATTCTTGAAGTAATATGCTCCAACCATCCTTCTTTTGGTGCTACGTCAGTAGGTTTATCGTTTATCCAAGTTTGTGTAATAGCTGGATAATTCTCTCTCCCTACCAAACTATACTCCCACAATCCTCTTCCCCAAATTGCTGCTCTTAATGTGTTAGATCCATTTACAACTTCTAATTCTTTAATGGTAGAGTTTGGTAATCCTGGATTGTATAAAACCCAGTTGGTATCATTCATTGGTTTAGTAAAAACACCAATTTCTGCAGCCAGGTATATATTAGATGCATTAGTATGGTCAATCACAGCACCTTTTATTGGCATATCTCCAAGGTTGTAAGTAATGTTAGTATAAGTAGCTCCTCCGTCTCTTGTTATATAAACTTTTCTACCATCATTTTGATAACGATCGTATGTCAAGATAAATGTTTCATCATCTCTAGGATCAAATGCTATATCCGTAACGGTATAAGTTGGTATTGTAGGGCTATAAATATTACTAAATGTTGCTCCACCATTTGTTGATTTAAATACGGCAGAACCTCTTGCTACAAGAATAATATTCGAATTATTCTCTGCAATTGCTGCTTCGGAAATTGTTGCTCCAAATGGATCTCCTCTGTATTGCCAATTCCCTCCAAATTCATCACTTACATAAATATCTTTAGCAAAATTGAATACTTGCATTTGATCATTAGGGTTGTAAGCAAGTGGTGCTTCCCAAGCTCCATTTCCAGATCCAGACTGACCAGAAGGAGAAGCTCCTCCTTGAGTTAAACCTCCATCAGTTGTTCTTCTTCTTGTTCCATACTGAACACTTCCCATCATATAGTCGTCATTCAATGGATGAATGATTCCTTCCATACCATCTGCTCCATAAAACTCTATCCAACTGTCTTTATGTTTTATACTTGTTCCATTATCTTGTGAGCCACTAATTGATCTAAAATGGTTGGACTGACTTGCCCCTAAACTATAGTTTTCTCTAATTCCCAGTCCATCACTTATTACTGTCCAAGTAGCACCATTATCAGCACTTTTAGCAAACAATCCATCTGTCCCTACATAATAAACTCCGTTTATTGATTTTGCAGGATGCAAATCTGCATGAATATAACTTCCTCCTGTATGTAATCTTTGGTCATAATCTCCTGGGCCATGATTGGAGTTACCTAAACTCCACCAAGTAACTTGATTCGAAGTTCTTCCTCCATCAGCAGTTGTCACAACATCAACATAACCATAAACCATTTTAGAAGTATCCTGATCATTAACAGCAAAACCTAGGCAAGATTCTGGAGGATTACTCATAAATGTAAAGTCTACTCCTTTATTTTTAGATGTCCAAATTCCGTTTGTAGAAGCAAAAAAGAGACAATCGTTACAATTATTACTGACAGAAAGGTAACCTGTACTTCCATTGTTTCCTGGAATTGTATTAGACCCACTAAAGTTTAATCCATTATTTAATGAATAGAACACCTTATTTCTGTTGGCTGTAGAGTTTGAATTTGTCACATACATGATATTATTATCAGTAGGATGAAAATCAATTTGCTGTATATTTCCCGAAGTTATTACTTTAGTCCAAGTTGCTAAGTTATCTGCAGATCGGTATAACCCATCTGTAGTTCCAATATAAATTAGATTTGCTATTCTTGGATGATAAGCAATTTTGTAGATTCTAAAATAACTTCCTAATCCTCCTAAACCAACTGTTGCAGGGTTAAAATTAGATAGTTTCCATGAATTACCTCCATCTACGGAACGATATATCCCGTGAGAATAATTATTAGATCCATTCTGCACTCCTATCAAGATAGAGTCCGCATTTGTAGGTGAAGCAGAAATTGTACCTACTCCACTTGCAACAAGTGTATCTGTAGAACCTCCCGACCAAGATGCTCCTCCATTAGTAGATTTCCAAAACCCTCCACTTCTAGAGCCAACATACATTATTTGTGGGTTCGTTTTATGAATATAAGATGTTACAATTCTCCCTAATCCTGCTGAATAATGTCCAGTAATACTATCCAAATCATAAGGCCCTAAATCTTTCCAACCTCCATTATAAATCCCTCGACTTGATCTTTCGACAGAATTATTTGTAGCTAAAAATTTTCTATAGGCTGTTGCTGCAAACATAGGATCTACATTACTCCTATCCCCACTTGGCGCATATCTACTTTCGTTTTCATTTTTCCATCTCTGGTAACCTTTGTAGCCAGAACCTTTCCCCATTCCATTTTCTGCAAAATACTTATCTGCTTCTTTGCATACATCATAAAAATTATAAGATGGATTCTCCATCATTTCTTTATATAACTTTTGTGCTGACACAGACTCTGAAACAAACAGAGTAAGAAGAATCAAAAGTGTTGTTTTAACTATTTTCATGGAAACGAGTTTTTTTTATTTAATAAACTTATCAAAATTATAATGATCTACTTCAGACAATTCTTTTTCTGATAACGATCTAAAAAAATCATAAGTAATCTTCAATCCTTCTTGCCTACTCACTTTTGGCTCCCATCCTAAGATAGATTTTGCCTTAGTAATATCAGGTCTTCTTTTCTTTGGATCATTTTCTGGTAATTCTTTATAAATTACTTTCTGAGAAGTTCCTGTAAGCTTTATAATCTCCTCAGCAAAATCTCCTATTGTAATTTCATCAGGGTTACCAATATTTACTGGTTCAGCATAATCAGATTGTAATAATCTACAAATCCCTTCTACCAAATCGTCAACATAACAGAATGATCTTGTCTGCGAACCATCTCCAAATACTGTTAAATCTTCTCCTCTCAATGCTTGCCCAATAAACGCAGGTAATACTCTCCCGTCATTCAGTCTCATTCTTGGTCCATAAGTATTAAAAATTCTAATAATACGAGTCTCTACTCCATGAAATCTATGGTAAGCCATAGTTATAGCTTCTTGAAACCTCTTAGCTTCATCATACACTCCCCTTGGCCCAATTGGATTCACATTTCCCCAATACTCTTCAGTTTGAGGATGTACTTCTGGATCTCCGTATACCTCCGAAGTACTTGCAATAAGCATTCTTGCATTTTTAGCTTTAGCTAATCCTAATAAATTATGAGTTCCTAAAGAACCCACTTTCAATGTTTGAATAGGAATTTTAAGATAATCAATAGGGCTTGCTGGTGAAGCAAAGTGTAAAATGTAATCTAATTCTCCTGAAACATGAACATAATTAGAAATATCATGATTATGAAATTCAAAATTCTCTAAAGGAAATAAATGCTCTATATTTTTTAATCTTCCTGTAATTAAGTTATCCATTGCAATTACGTGATATCCATCTTTTATGAATCTATCACATAAATGTGAACCTAAAAAACCTGCTGCTCCTGTAATTAATACTTTTTTCATTCTTGTTTTTAGTTTACTGTTGCTCTACCAATACTTTGGTATCTCATTCCTAATTTTTTCATATCTGCCAAATCATAAAGATTTCTTCCATCAAAAATCACATTGTCATTTAGTAATTCTTTTACTTTATTAAAATCTGGATTTCTAAACACCTGCCATTCTGTAGCGATAATTAAAAAATCTGATTCCTCTAATGCTTCATATTGATTATTACAAAATGTAACTTTATCTCCATAAATTGCTTTTACATTTTCCATTGCTTCTGGATCAAATGCTTTAATAGAACATCCTAACTCCAACAAAGCATCTATGATATACAAGGCTGGTGCCTCTCTAATATCATCAGTATCTGGTTTAAATGCTAATCCCCATAAGGCAATCGATTTCCCATTTAAACTCTCTCCATAAAAACTTTTAATTTTATCTACAATGATTAATTTTTGTTTTTCATTAACCTCTATTACAGAATTAATTATTTTAAAATCGTAATCATTATCACTACCCGACTTTAACAGAGCTTGTACATCTTTTGGAAAACAACTTCCTCCATATCCAATTCCTGGAAATAAAAATCTATTTCCTATTCTTGCATCAGATCCAATTCCTTTTCTTACCATATCCACATCAGCACCCACTTTCTCACAGAAATTTGCTATTTCATTCATGAAAGTAATCTTTGTTGCCAAAAATGAATTTGCCGCATATTTTGTTAGCTCTGCAGATTTTTCGTCCATAAAATAAATTGGATTTCCTTGACGAACAAAAGGCTTGTATAATTCTTCAAGAATTTTTCTTGCTTTTGCCGATTCAGTTCCAATAACCACTCTATCTGGCTTCAAGAAATCTGTTACTGCGAATCCTTCTCTTAAGAATTCTGGGTTAGATACAACATCAAAACTTACTTGAGTATTCTTTGCAATTGCTTCTTTCACTTTTTCTGCAGTCCCTACGGGTACAGTACTTTTATCTATAATTACTTTATAGTCTTTAATTATTTTACCAAGCTGATCCGCAACTCCCAATATATAAGATAAATCTGCAGACCCATCTTCACCTGGAGGAGTTGGTAAAGCAAGAAATATAATTTCCGCATTAGCTATAGCCCCTTCCAAATCAGTTGTAAATTTCAACCTTCCCTGTTTTTGATTTCTTTCAAAAAGAACATCTAATTGTGGCTCATAAATTGGAACCTCTCCATTTATCATTTTTTCAACTTTGCTTGCGTCAATATCTACACAAACAACATTATTTCCCGTCTCTGCGAAACAAGTCCCTGTTACAAGTCCAACATATCCAGTACCAATTACTGCTATATTCTTCATTCTATTATTTTTTAAAATTTTTAACTGTCTTTATTATAAAATCCAATTGCTCTTCATCCAATTCTGTGTGCATAGGAAGAGAAATTACACTTTCACTTAAACTCATTGTCGTTTCAAAAGTATTCCCTTTTGAATCTAAATAATCATAAGCTTTCTGTTTATGAACTGGAACTGGATAATATACCATTGCTGGAACTCCATTATCCTTAAGATATTCTCTTAGCTCATCTCTTTTTACTCCGTTTGTTTTTAATGTGTATTGATGAAATACATGAGTAGAGTTATTTACTCTTACTGGCACTTCTAACCACTCTACATTTGCAAAACCCTTATCATAGGTTTCTGCTGCCATATTTCTATGCTTAATATACTCATCCAAATGCGGTAATTTACATCTCAAAATTGCAGCTTGAATACTGTCTAACCTTGAGTTAACTCCAATTTTATCGTGGTGATATTGTTTACTTTGACCGTGATTTGCAATCATTCTTGCTTTTCCAGCTAAGGTATCATCATTAGTAAAAATAGCCCCTCCATCTCCATAACAACCTAAATTTTTGGATGGAAAAAAAGAGGTTGTTCCAAAATCACCAATTGTTCCTGCTTTTGCCAACTTACCATCTTTAAAAGTGTAGGTTGCTCCTATTGCTTGTGCCGTATCTTCAATAACGAACAAATCATGTTCTTTCGCAAGAGACATAATACTTTCCATATCTGAAGATTGCCCAAATAAATGAACTGGAACAATCGCTTTTGTCTTAGGGGTTATTGCATTTTTTACAGATTCAACATCAAGGTTAAATGTATCTGGATTTACTTCCACTAAAACTGGTGTTAATTGTAATAGACCAATTACTTCTACGGTTGCAACATAAGTAAAACTAGCTGTTATTACTTCGTCTCCTGGTTTCAGTCCTAGTGCCATCATTGCAATTTGAAGAGCATCAGTTCCATTAGCACAAGGAATTACGTGTTTTACTTCCAAATAATTCTCCAACTCTTTCTGAAACAATTTTACCTCAGGCCCATTTATATATTGGGATGATCTGACAACATCAATAATTGATTTGTCAATCTGCTCCTGTATTTTATTATATTGACCAATAAGATCAACCATTTGTAATTTTTCCATCCAGATAGTTATAAGAACACAAATATACTGAATAATATAATATTAATTATACTTAGAAATTTCGATACAACTATTTTATTAACAGAAAATGTATAAATCCGAATAGACGAAAAGAAAATTTATTTAACAACCTCAAAACCTGCACCTTGCCAAGAAGAAATCCCCCCCAACATATTATACATTTTTGCAAAACCACTGCCTTTAATCTTTTTCATTGCTCCAGAAGATCTACCACCAGATGCACAATAGATTAATAAGGTTTTTGAATTATCTAGCTTACTCACTTGTTGAAGAAAATCATCATCAAAAAAGTTAATATTAATTGACCCTGCAAGATGACCTGCATTGTATTCAATAGGTCGCCTAACATCTAATAAGATAACATCATCTGTAATAAGGGACTTAAATTCTTTTACCGAAACATCTTTTGCAACAGCAACCTCTTGATCGGCCGTAATCTTCTCATTAGTTTTGGTTGATTCACAGGACAAAGAGATAAACAGTAATACTGATATTAATGTAACTATTTTAATTATTTTCATTCTTTATTTTTTTTATAAGACATAAACATATTTGCCCAAATTATTTTAGACAATTCATAGAAAAATGGACCTAACAAAACCATGGCAACAGCAATAAGAATAACGTAAGTTAATGCAGATGCACTTGGGTAAATTAAATATGTCAATACGAATATCGCTACAAACACTGCAACCCCCAATCCGTAAGAAACATACATTGCACCAAAATAAAAACCAGGCTCTTTCGAGTACGGAACATTACATTTTGGACAATTATCGTAAATCTTCCCCATATTTTTTAAATTATACGGCTTGGAAACAAAAAAATCTCCTTCTTGACATTCAGGACATTTCCTATTAAATATGCTATATAATTTAGTTCCTTTTTTAAACATACTTCAAAGTTAATTGATTAAGATGAAATAAATGTAACTATAGTTACAAAACTAAGCTAATTTATGAGCAATGGTCATTTCTCTTTTTCCGGGTGGGCCAGGAACAGATTCAACCACAAATCCACAGGATTTCAAATCTCGTTTAAACTGTCCCATTGCACAATAAGTAACTAATTTTCCGTTAAAATTAAGAAATGAGTATAGTTTTTCAAATAATTCCTTTTCCCACATTTCACTTTGAGCTCTTGGACCAAAAGCATCATAGTAAATAATATCAAACTTGTTGATAGTAGAAAAATCTTGCAATTTCTTATCGCATTTAAGTACAGAAAAAAAAGGATCTATTCTATTGAATTCATTCCAAGATGATTTATGAATCGCATTAAACTTTTCAAGTTCAAAATTAACAATTTCATTTTTATAATTCAATTGATTAATAATTTCCATAGGTAGAGGAAAAGATTCTAAACCAGTATAATTTACCGCTATTTCATTCTTATTTGCATACTCACATGTAAGAATCGAATTTAGACCAGTACCAAAACCAACTTCTAAGATAGAAACCTCTTTTAACAAACAAGATTCTAATCCGTTTTTTATAAATACATGTCTAGCTTCTTGAATTGCTCCATGAGTTGAATGATATGTTTCATCCAAGGTTTCATTATACAAAGTGTGAGAACCGTCTTCTGTTTCTTTTAATGAGATAAAATCCATAGGCATTGATTAAGCAAAAAAAAACCTGAGAACAGTTGTTCTCAGGTTTTAAATAATTTATTCTAATTCTTAGAAACTGTTTGAACTATTGTTCTTCACGTTTCCTCCTCCAGAAACAATTCTAAACTCAGTTCTTCTATTCAATTGGTGTAAGTCTTCAGAACAATCAGAATCATTTGTAGGTTCACAAGGACAGTTTTTAAGAAGTCTTGACTCTCCGTATCCTTTACCATAAATTCTACTTGCAGCTATTCCTTTCTTAATTACGTAAGCTCTTGCTGCTTTCGCTCTTCTGTCGGACAATGCAATGTTGTAAGCAATAGTTGCTCTACAATCCGTATGAGAACCAATCTCAACTACTATGTCTGGATTGTCATTCATACACTGAACTAATTTATCCAATTCTGCTGCTGCATCTGGTCTAATAAATGACTTATCAAAGTCATATAAGATTGGATTAATTTGGCAGAAGTTACCTGCATCACTCATTGGTATTGGACCACCTAGGTAGGCACTTAAGTCAACAACACCTGGCTTAATGATTGCATGTCTAAAATCAACTGTTTTTGGGAAATATCCTTCTTTTTCAAGAGATATTTCATAATCCAATAATCCTCCTGGACATGGAATGTTATCTAATGGGTCTGTAAACTGACCTTTTGCATCAGAAACATAACTTTTCACAGCTCCTGTTCTTTTGTCTTTTATTAAAAGAGCAACACCTGATAACGGCTCGTTATTTTTAGCATCAACTACAGCTCCTAAAAGACTACATTTTGGTGCTTCTAAGTAAACATCAGCATTTTCTATATTAACTTGGTCGTAATCTTGAGTGTTAAATTCAAAGTCAGATATTTTAGTCCATTCTGGTTTACTTCCTTCTACTCTATATTTACCTTTTGGCACATTTTCAAATTCATAACATCCTGAAGCAGATAACAATTTAGTAACTGTTTCTCCTGTTTCAGTGTTAATCAATTTAACTGATGTATTTGCAATTACTTCTTCACTTTGAGTTTTAGCACAACCTTTTACAGTATAAAATTTAGGTTTGAATGGAATAGCCATTTCAAATCTATAAATATCATCATCTCCTGTTGCGTCTACTCCATCTCTATTAGAAGAGAAATAACCGTGAGTTTGAGCTTGGTCAATTATTAATCCAAAATCATCATGATTTGTATTCAATGGATACATCATATTTTCTGGTTCATCAAATTCTCCATTTCCAGCAGCAGTTGCTCTGTAAACATCTAAACCTCCTAGTCCAGCATATCCATCTGTAGAGAAATACAAAGTTCCATCTTCTCCAATAAAAGGAAACATTTCTCTTCCTTCAGTATTTACATCAGCAACATTTACTGGTGTAGACCATTTTCCTCCTTCATTCTTTGACATCCAAATATCAGTAATTCCTTTACCTCCTGGCATATCAGATGAAAAATACATTGTTTTACCATCTTCAGTTACTGTTGCATGACCTAAAGAATAATAATCACTGTTGTAAGGAAAACTAACTAAATCGCTCCATTTTCCGTTAGAATCTAAAGATGCAGTATATAACTTCAAGTTATTGTGTCTTGCAGAATCTAATCCTTTTTTTCTATTTAAGTAATTACTTCTTGTGAGGTACATCATAGAACCATTGTTACTGAATGAAACTGGTCCTTCGTGGTATTTAGATTTAATTCCTCTATCAAATCTTTTAACTCCTGTACTTTCTCCATCCACACCAATTGTAGATTCGTAAACATCTAAGAAGTTAGATCCATCCCATTGAAATTCTTTATTTACTAAAGAAGTATTTGATTTCCTTGCTGATGCAAAGACAACATGTGTTTGCCCGTCTTTTGTTAAATAATTTGGACCAAAATCAGATTGAAGCGTATTCACATCAAAAATTGCAATGTTGTATTTGTTTGGCATTGATTTTAACTCAGTAAGATAGTCTGCATTTTCACTGTGTGCTTTTGCAATTGAATTACCTGAAGCCTTTGAAGAAAAAGTTGCCATAGCTTTATCAGCTTGAGCATATTTTTCATTTATTTTAAGCATTTGAGCATAATAATAAAAGTCTTCTGCCTTAACTCCTGAATGCGCTACTAGTTTACCATAATACTTTTCAGAATTTTTAGAATCTCCAACAAATCTGTAACATTCGGCCGCTCTTCTAATTTGTCTATCAGTTGCTGAACTTTTATCTGCTAGTTCCGAATACATTTCTGCTGCTTTGTAAAAAGCTAATACATCATAATGCTTGTCTGCTGTTCTTTCTTTCATCCCTTGAGATTGGGCTTGAAAACTTAGAAGTCCAGCAAATAAAACTAGAAATATTTTTTGAGTAATATTTTGTATCATAACTTATGGAATTTTTCTTTAAATTAATAGTTTTTTGAAATCGTAATCTTAGAATCTTCTTGGAGTTCTAAATCCTTTTCCTAAGAAATCTAAATCATAATTAATCATGATTTCGTGAGTTCCTGTATTGTAGTTTCCTAAATCCGAAGTCGTGTAATCGTATGCATAACCAGCTCTAAACTGTGGTGTAAAGTGGTACACTATATTTCCTACGAAAGAATCATCAAATCTATATCCTCCTCCAATCCATAATTTCTCATAGAATAAAAAGTTAACATTAATATCTGCTGATAAAGGTGCATCTTCTACTGCTTTCACAACAAATGATGGAATCATTTCTACTACACTGTTCAATTCGAAAGTGTATCCTGCAGTTAAGAAAAAGTGTCTGTCTTGAATTGAAGCGATTGAACTCCCTAGGTTATCACCTCCATCCAATTCATTTTTAATAATCTTTGGTGCAGTTAATCCTACATAATATTTATCTGAATTTAAATAAACTCCAAATCCAAAATTAGGCATCAATTGATTTTTAATTGGTGTTGAATATAATGCATCAGATGGGTCAGTTACTCTCAAATCATTGAAGTTTGCTGAAAACATATCTAATCCCCCTTTTAAACCAAAGGCCAATTTACTATTTTTAGATACTGGAAATCTATAAGATACATCTCCATAAAATGAACTATTTTTTGTTGGTCCTATTTCATCTTGAATCACAGATAGTCCTAACGAGACTCTTTCATATCTTAATGGAGAGTGGATCGACAAGGTTCCTGTAGAAGGTGCTCCATCAATGTTTACCCATTGTTTTCTTCCCAACATTGTAACACTTAATGCGTCTCTACTTCCTGCGTAAGCCGGATTTACAGATAACGGATTAAACATATACATTGTGTATTGAGCATCTTGCTGAGCTACCGAAGTGTTTGTATTTAAAAAAGTTAAAGCAAACAAACTCAGGGCAGTTAGTTTTATATTGAATACAGTTTTTCTCATAATGATTTGAAATTATATTAGACAAATATAGACGACCCAAATGGTTTTAACAAGATTTAACCTTTTTTTTTTGCTTCTTAGTCTAAAGCTGTAGTCAGGTCTTCTATCAAATCACTTACTTCTTCTATTCCAACACTTAACCTTATTAGAGAATCCAAAACACCACTCTGCAACCTGACTTTCCTAGGAATTGCTCCGTGAGTCATTGTAGCAGGATGACCTATTAAAGACTCGACTCCTCCAAGTGATTCTGCTAATGAAAATAATTTTGTTTTTTTCAAAACAGAATGAGCTGCTTCTGTTGTATCTGATTTCAAACTAAATGAAATCATTCCTCCAAAATCTCTCATTTGACTTTTTGCAATTTCATGATTTGGATGAGTTTCCAGACCTGGATAATATACCTTATCTACTTTTGGATGACTTACTAAAAATTCAACTACTTTTTTGGCATTATAACAATGTCTATCCATCCTTACATGCAAGGTTTTTACTCCTCTCAACACCAAAAAACAATCTTGTGGTCCACTAATTGCACCACTACTATTTTGAATTCTGTATAAATCTTTTGCAATAGTTTCGTCATTCAACATTAATGCTCCCATTACCACATCTGAATGCCCTCCCAAGAACTTAGTTACTGAATGCATAACAAGGTCTGCACCTAAATCTAATGGATTTTGCAAATAAGGACTAGCAAATGTATTATCTACCGCCAATATAATTTTATCGTTTTTAATTTCTGAAATTCCTTTTATATCAATAATACTCATCATTGGATTTGTTGGCGTTTCTACCCAAATCATTCTGGTATTATCTGTTATAGCCTCTTTTACATTATCAACAATTGTCATGTCAACAAAAATAAAATTGATTCCGTACTTTTCGAATATTGTCGTAAATATACGGTAAGAACCTCCATACAAATCACTCGTAGATATTACTTCATCTCCTGGGTTCAGTATTTTTAAAGCCGCATCAATTGCTGCCATTCCACTCCCAAAGCACAACCCAAATTTAGCATTTTCTATAGCTGCCAAATTTTTCTCTAAGGCATGTCTTGTTGGATTTTGAGTTCTAGAATAAGCATACCCTTTATTAATCCCTACTCCTTCTTGTACATAAGTAGAAGTTTGAAAAATAGGCGTCATTATTGCACCAGTTGAAGGATCTGGCTCTACTCCTGCGTGTAATAATTTTGTTTCTATTTTCACTCTATCTACTTTTTAAACGTATTGTATTCTATTTTCTTAAATCCTCCGTTCAAATTTCCCGAAACAGTAATCAAAAGATTACCTCCATTAATTTGGTAATTAACATCATAAGGAAATTCATCTTTGGTATTAGAAAACTTCAACTCACCTTGCAATCCAGTTTGCTGCATAAAAACTCCCTTTTCTTTCCCTTCTCCTATAGTTAAATAAAATAAATCTTCTGTTTTTTCTATCCTCATCAAAGTAGTATCGCCATTCACTCCGTTTTTCACAGCATATTTAACTCCTTTAAATAATCCTTCACTTTCTTTATCCCATGCCTCCACGTAGGTTTGACCTATCATTTTGAAAGAAGTTGAATCTACCCAAACTCCTTCAATCCAATCTAAATTTGAAACAAGTACTGCTTTCTCCTCTTTCACTACTGCACCACTTTCTACCTCTTCATTTTTACAGGAAGAAAAAAGCAATACCGCAACAATAAAAAGAAATGTCTTATTTAACATCACTTATCAATTTTAATTTTTGCTTAATTGTTTCGATCTCAGTTTTGTTTCTTGTTATTTTTTTCTGGATATCTGCAATCATTTTATCAGCTCCTTTAGATGTACCAAAAAATCCAATATTGTTTTCATATTGACCAATTTCAGCACTAAGATTATTCAATTTACGCTTCAAGAAATCTCTTTCTTTTGTCAGTGTAGATGAATTGCCTTTTTTAACCATCCCGTCTAACTTAGACTTGTAGGTTAAATTAGTTTTTTGCTTTCTATCCAATTTCAATTTATCGTAATGCTCATCCAAAGCTGCTTTATACTCATTGTATATTACATCTTTTTCTTTGAATGGTACATTTCCAATTTCAAGGAACTGAGTAGAAAACTCTTTTAATTTCTGAATAGCTTCATTCGAGTTATCTGACAATTTAGCATTCTTAATTTCTTCAATTACAGCTTTTTTCTTACTCATATTCTCTGCTTCAATAGTTCCTCTATTGGCAAAGTATTCTTTTTTATTCTGAAAGAAAAAATCACAAGCCTCTCTGAATTGAGCCCAATATTTTTGTTCTCCTTTTCCCGAGTGCCCTGTATTCTTCCACCTTTCTTGCAGCTTCTTAAGTTCCAAAGTGGTGTTTTTCCAATCGTCAGAATGTTTAATTTCTTGAGCTTTAGCAATAATCTCTTTCTTCAGATTTAGGTTTTTAGAACTGTCTTTTTTCAAATCTTTGAAATAGTCGTTCTTCTTACCAAAAAACACATCAAACTCTGCTCTAAACTCTTCCCAAATCTCTTTATTTTTCTCTCTAACTACTGGCCCTATCTTCTTCCACTCTTCTTGTAATGCAACTACTTTTTCTGTTGCAGCATTCCATTCTTTAATAGATGAAAGAGATAATTGAGAAAATTCTTTAGCTTTTACCACCAATGCTTGTTTCTTTTCTAGGTTTGCATTTAATTTCTCGGATTGCTCCACATAAAATGCTTTCACCTTATCTCTCAATTGGTTTACATTACCCCAAAAGTTTTCTTTAAGCTCCTCCCATTTATCTTGAAAAGTTGGCCCAATTTCATCCCACTCTGTAATTAATGTATTCAAACTCTTCTGAAGAGTCTTTATCGTTTTTTCATTGTGCAACTCTTTCAAATCAAAAATAATCTTATTCTTTAACGAATAATTTCTTTTCAAATCATGCTCCTGAATTTCTTTGTAAATATTGATATTGTAGTTAAAAAAATCATTTAATCTACTGTATTCTGCCTGAATTTCTTCGAAACTATTTTGAGGAACATTCCCTACTTCTCTCCATCTTTCTTGAATCTCTTTTCTTTTTGCAAAAGCAGCTCCAATATTCTCTTCGTTTTCTACCAATTCTACAAATTCCTTAAGAATTGCTTTTTTAGAAATTAAATTTACCTTTTCCTCTTCTTCCTTCTTCTTTTTATACGCCTTCCTTTTATCCTTAAAAGTAACGATCAACTCTTCTATTTGAGTATCCATCTTACGATTTTCCAAAATCAAAGCCAATTCTTCTTCAGTTTGCTCTACCTCTTCTGTGGTATCGTCTTCAGTTGGTTTTTCCTTCAGTTTTTCTTCAGATATTATGCTTTTATACAATTTAATCTGCTCATTTACTTCTGCATTTATTGCATTAACATCTTTGTTTTGAAGTAATTCTGTAAGTTTTAAAATAATCTCAGCTTTCATGGTAGTAGGAATTTGCGAACTATTTGTTCTTAAATTTATTTATTGCGTTTTTTGAAAATTCAGAAAGCACCAGCTCTCCACTCATTGCAGCTCTTTGTTTTAGCAAATCGCTCCAATCTTCGGTTCCTTTCCAAAATATTTGTTTTAATAATCTCATTGCTTCTGGATTCGAATTAGACAATTTATTTGCCAATACATCCACAGCAGTATCCATTTCTTCTATTGTTTCGTACACTTCTGTATACAATCCTTTTTCTTTTGCCCATTGTGCAGTTTGCCATTCGGTAGCATCTATTGCCAATTGACTCATTGCAGATACTCCAATTTTTCTTTCTACGGCTGGCCCTACAACAAAAGGTCCAATCCCTACTGCCAATTCACTTAACTTAACCGAAGCAAATTTTGTAGCTACGCAATAATCTACTGCACTAGCCACTCCAACTCCTCCTCCAACAGCTTTTCCTTGTACTCTTCCAATAATTAATTTTGGACAAGTTCTACAAGCATTTATTACATTAGCAAAACCAGAAAAGAATACTTTTCCTGTTTCTATATCATTTATATTGATCAATTCATCAAAAGAAGCTCCTGCACAAAATGCTCTTTCCCCTTCAGATTTTAGTACAATTACTCTTACTTCTTCTTTGGTTCCCAAAGTAGAGATAGTGGTTGCCAATTCATTCAATAATTTCCCTGGTAGCGAATTGCTTAAAGGGTGAAAAAAAGTAACTGTTGCTATTCCATTTGCAATAGTTTGATCCACTTTTCCTTGTTCTAATATATCTGCCATATTCTATTATTACTTTTCTAACTTAAATATTAATGTTTTAAACTCTGCCACACATATTTGTTTCTGAGTTCAAACATAAGCAAAATTATAATTTATTGCACACTTCCCAAACTATTGATGAGAGAGAATTTTGTTATTATTCAAAAAACTGGAACAAAGTCGTGTTTTTATAGAAAAAAGTGTGGATTCCAAGGTTTTTAGCTCCTTCTATATGTTGGATCGAATCATCTATAAAAAGCGTTTCTTTAGGATTCAATTTATTCTCATTCATTATCTCCTCAAAAGAAGATTCATCTGGTTTTCTTCGCCCAAACTCATGGGAGTAATATTTTTTCTCAAAAATATCATCAAAATCACTTTCTACTTTCGTCCTAAAACTTTTATAGTGCGTCTCATTGGTATTACTAAATAAAAACAATCTATACTTGTTTTTTAATTTCTTGAGCAACTCAATCCTTTCTAGAGGTAATTCCAAAAGAAGTGCGTTCCAAGCAAATTGATATTGAGAAAATGAGAAATCTACTCCTGCTATTTCTTTAATGGATTCATAAAATTCATTTTCGGTAATTTCTCCTTTTTCAAATTTATCTGAAATCTCATTTTGATTGCTTTGAGAGAAAATAGTCTGGAAATCGATTACGCCTAATTTCCCAAACTCATCAATCGTTTTTTGATAATCGATATCAAGAATTACTCCTCCCAAATCGAAAATTATGTTTTTTATTCCTACCAAAGATTCTTTCATTTGGTAAAAATACAAGAAAAATAAATTGGATTCATTCTTAATCCAACATCCAATCCTCTAACTTATCATTCCACTCATATTTCCCCAGGTTATTCTCGAAGTATTTAATTCTATTTTTCTCGAAATAGACTTTTAATTTTTCTGAACCAAAATCTGTGTAAAAAGTAAAAATACCATTAAGTCCTCCTTCCTTTAAGGTTGCTTCATATTCCAATTCTCCATTGGGATAAAATGATTTAATACTATC
>CAXIAX010000022.1:0-32124 GCA_964021785.1 uncultured Flavobacteriales bacterium | reverse complement strand
GGTGTTTCCAATTGGTGGGAACTTGCAGGAACACGCTCTCAAGATAGGCCACAAATAGATAGATGGCTAGTAAACCCTCAAATAGGATTCGTATACAAAACAGATAAATGGTTTTATTCCATAGAAACAAAGTTTTTGGCACCAAGCCATAATAATGTAAATGCTTTTGTCCCTTATGTTTCTTTGTTGGGTGATAAAGGTGCAAATGGAATTTACTTTGGAGTTGGTTATAAATTTTAATCGGGTCGGTAACCGAAAATTTAATAAAACCATCATAATTAACGTGTCATTCTCGCGAAAGCGGGAATCTTAAAACGAGAATCAAACCAGATGAATAAGATTCCTGTCTTCACAGGAATGACAAATAAAAAAAATACTCAATGAAAAACATACTTTACATCACACTGTTACTTTCCCTATTTGGTTGTTTAAAAATGGACGACTTACCTTTTTTGGGAGAGAAAATAGACTCGTATCAATTTGAAGATTACGAAGGAGACAAAGAAATTACTTTACCTGCTAGCTACCGCATTGCAGACAGCAATGTTCATCTTTTTACTGTAACTTCTAAATTACCAGACGAAACAACTGGAGAAACCATTTATGCCGTGTACATTGGAAACATGAACACAATTACGACAGATAGTATAATTGTGTATTGCCACGGACAATCCAAACATATGGATGCTTATTGGGAAAGAGCCAAATTATTGGCAAATGTAGGAGGTAAAAACCAATATGGAGTTTTAATGATGGATTACAGAGGTTATGGTTTATCTACAGGTAAATCGACTGAGGCAAGCATGTACCAAGATGTAAGAGCTTGCATGGATTGGGTAAAATCTAAAGGAGTTTCAAACAATAATATCGTAATGTACGGATACAGCTTGGGAACAATTCCTGCTATAGATATTTCTGCTTTTTATACTTCTGCTCGTCCTACCAAACTAATTATAGAATCTCCTCTTGCTTCAGCAGAAAACCTAACCGAAGAATCTTTATTGATTGATGTTTCTTCTACTTTCTTTACCAGTTTGGAATTTGATAATGTGGAGAAAATAAAATCTGTAACCCAACCCTTGATGTGGATGCACGGAACGATTGACGATTATTTATCGATTACAAACGGAGAAGTAATTTACGAAAAACATGGAGGAACTTACAAGGAAGCTCACAGAGTTACTGGAGCCAATCATACTGATGTTCCCTTAATCTTGGGATTTGAGAATTATAGTGCAAATGTATTAGAGTTTATTAGGAAGTAAAAAGTAACGAAATTGGAGAGGAGATGCAAAGTTATTTTTCGTATGAAATAATATTACCTAAAATAAAATATCGAATAGATTTTATAACTACATTCGCCAAATTATTTACATCCTTAATATGGCAATCTCCATTCCCTTCGAAGAATTTTCTTTATCACAAATAGAGGCCTTTGCTGAAAATGAATATTTAGTAATTGATGATTTTCTACCTACCGAATTGGCTGAAAAACTTCTAACAGAATTAAAATTCTGGAGAAAAGAAAATAAATTTAAAAAAGGTGGAATTGGTAAATCTGTGGCTCATACAGTTGTAGAGGAAATTCGCAGAGATAAAATAAAATGGATAAATCAAGAAAAATGTTTACCCATCACTAAAGAATATCTCGATTATCTATCAAAGCTTAGTAGCACATTGAATCGAAACTTTTTTTTGAGTTTAAAAGATCTTGAAGCCATGTATGCGATTTACGAAAAAGGAGCTTTTTACAAAACTCACAGAGATAGATTTAAAACACAACCTCACAGAGTAATTTCTGTGGTCTTGTATTTGAATCCAAATTGGAAACCAAAACATGGTGGTGAATTAGTCATTCACAAGGAAGATGAGGATAATTCAAGTGTAAAAATTGAACCTGTTTTTAACAGATTAGCCTTATTTAAAAGTGAATTATTGCATGAGGTAGTTCCTTGCACTAACCAAAGATATAGTGTTACTACCTGGCTAAAAGATCAATTGAATGAAGTGTTCTTTTTGTAATTAATGTGAATTTACAAAAGTAGAATCAGTTAGAGTCAATAAAAAGGCTTTTAAATCTGCTAAATCTTGAAGATTTAAATGCATCCCTCCCGAAGATGAATTTTTCAAATTTGGAGAAGTGGTAGCTGATGATTTTATGCTGTCATTATAGAAATTTAGAACTTCATCAATGGTTTGAAATCTTCCATCATGCATATATGGGGCAGTAAACACAAGATTTCTTAAACTAGGCGATTTAAATTTACCAATATCAGATGATCTTCCTGTAGTTTCTGCCAATCCAATGTCTACATGAGTATTATCCAATCCATTGTTTTCGAAAGCAAAACTAGTCCACAAAGGGTTTGTGGGGTCTCCATGACAATGATCGCAAGCTCCTCCTCCCGATAATACTGCTCCTGAAATTGGATCAAAAGTGGGATCTTTTCTAAAAAGTGCTAAACCTCTTGCTTCACTTGCCGATAAATTTACTTGTCGCAATAAAAATTTATCCATTTTGGAGTTACCTGACATTAATGTTCGCTCATATTGAGCCAAAGCTTTTGCCACCATGTTAGAATCAATGATAGAAGTCCCAAATGCTTTATTAAATAAAGATGGATATTCACTATGTGATTGTAATTTGCTCATCACATTTACCCAAGTATCATTCATTTCTATAGGGTTAGTTACAGGAGCAAGAGCTTGCTCTTCTAAACTAATTGCTCTCCCATCCCAAAAGAATTTACCTGTATTATTCCACGCTAGATTAAATAATGGCATTGCATTTCGTGTTCCTGCAATTCCATTTATTCCAATACTAAAACGATTAGAATCATCAAAAGCATTACTTGGCATATGACAACTAGAACAGGATTGAGATAAATCTGCAGAAAGAATTTTATCAAAAAACAGTTTCTTCCCTAAGTTAACACCCTCAACAGTCATAGGATTGTCTATAGGAATGATTGGTTCTGGCAAATATATTTTTAAAGCCGGAGGCACATCCAAAATATAAGGAGTACTCCCTGAATTTGTGCTGCAAATACAGGAACCATCATCTATTTTGGCTTTTGGATTATAATTTGGAGAATTTGAATCTGTGCACCCCTCCTTTCTACAGGATGATAAAAAGAATCCCAAAATACTTATCGCAACAATGACTTGTAATTTTTTCATTTCTTTTAATCATTTTAAAACTAACTGCTAACGTTACATATTAATGTGAATTTACAAAAGTAGAATCAGTTAAAGTTAATAAAAAGGCTTTTAAATCTGCTTTTTCTTGAATTGTAAGTCTAACTCCTCCTGCCGGTATATGTTTTAGCAAAGGAGAAACAGTAGACGATTGTGTTAAACTATCGCTATAATGATTTATCACTTCTTCTAAAGTCTCAAACCTTCCATCATGCATATAGGGTGCTGTAAATGCAAGATTCCTAAGACTTGGAGTTTTAAATTTTCCATTATCTGAAGGATTTCCTGTTATTGCACCCAAACCATTATCGGCAAAAGTTGCATCTAACCCATTATTATGAAACAAATTATCGGTCCATAAAGGATTGGTAGCATCTCCATGACAATGAAAACAATCTGCTCCCGACTCTGACATAAAAAGCCCAAAACCATTCAATTCGCTTGCTGATAAATTAATTTGCCTCAACAAATATTTATCAAACTTAGAATTTCCCGAAATTAATGTTCTTTCGTATTGAGCTATTGCTTTGGAAGCCAAAATAGAATCTATTGTAGAGGTTCCAAAAGCAGCCAAAAACAGAGATGGATAACTAGCGTCTGATTGTAACTTGGATACAGCATTTGGCCAAGTATCATGCATTTCTATAGGATTTGTAACTGGCCCAAAAGCTTGTTCCTCTAGCCCTAACGCACGTCCATCCCAAAAGAATTTATCGGTTGTATTCCAAGCATGATTAAAAATGGGCATAGCATTTCTAGTTCCTCTTATCCCATCTATGCCAATACTAAACCTACTGGTATCATCAAAAGCTTGAGAAGGAAAATGACAACCTGCACAAGACAATGTATTATCACCAGAAAGTTGTGGGTCAAAAAACAACTTCTTTCCTAGTGCTACACCTTCTACCGTCATTGGGTTTGAAACCGGAATGGTAGGTTCTGGCAACAACATACTGAAAGTCGCAGGAATATCAAGTATATAAGGGGTTGGTCCGGAAGATGAAACACAATCACAAGAACCATCATCCACCTTTGCTTTTGGATTATAATTGGCTGCATTAGGATCTGTACATCCCGACTTACGGCAGGATGTGACAAAAACTCCTATTACAATAATAGCGACTATAGCTTGTAATTGTTTCATAATTCTATTTATTCTGCAGATGTAGTAATTCCTCCATAAGAAAAGACTGTTCTACCATTTCTATTCATCATTTTTTGAGCAGTATAATTTGGCATCAACATAGCGTGATAATCATCCAAACTCCAAGTAATAGGGTATTTGAACCATTCTGCTAAATTCATTTTAATTTTAATTGTTGACTCATTTCCTTCTACTATTTCAAATCCTCCAGAAAAATCCCATAATCTTGTTCTAAAATGATTTGCTTCGTGTGTTCTTGTTCCGTCTGCATTCACTTTAGAAGCTGTTCCATTATGGTAAGCAAATCCCGTTTGTGAACCTGTATTATTTGTAAACATCCCTTCAAATTTCATAAAGTGGTACCCTCCACCAATCATCATTGGCCATGACCAAGATGCAGCATTCAAATCTGTATATGCTCCAGTCGTATTATCTTCTTCATCAAAACCAAAAGTAATAGAAACTCCTGTATAAGTTCCTGCAGGTACATTTACAGATGGTGTATATAGTTTACTTTCTTCCTTATCTAAATCTACCAAATTGTAACCTCCCAAATTTACTTCCTCTCCATTCGTTTTATGCAAAGTAATGTTAGACACCAAGTACTGCAACTTTGTAATGGTATGATTGGTTCCTTTTTCATTGGTATATTGTGTTGTTCCAAAATCAGCACTAGTTACTTCTACTCCATCATAATTTTGTTGAAACATAAAGTTTACTTGTGCATTATTATCTTCTACAACAGTAGCAACTGGATCATCTTTCTTACAAGACATCATTAATGCTATTGCTGTTACTGCTATTAATATCTTTTTCATTTTTTTTGTTTTTTTATTTAATAATATTGTTTGGATCCTGAAAATCAGGATTTGTAATAAAACTTGAATCTGTTAAAGCAAGTAAAAACGCTTTTAATTCTGCTTTTTCTAGAATATTTAAATTTACACCTCCTTGAGAAGAAAATTCAATATCTGGACTAATATTAGGAGAAAATTTATGAATTCCTGTACTATAAAAATCTATAACTTCATCCAAGGTCTGGAATTTCCCATCATGCATATATGGAGCAGTAAATACCAAATTCCTTAAAGAAGGAACTTTAAACTTTCCTATATCATTTGGGTTCATTGTTATTCCTCCAAATCCAGAATCAGTATGAACGGGGTTTAATCCATTATTTCTAAAACTATAATCTGTAAACAAAACACCTCCATGACAATGAAAGCAATCTGCCCCTGTTAAACTTTCAAAAGAACTTTTGCCATTATTTTCTGCAGACGTTAATCTTATTTCACTTCTTAAAAATTGATCATACCTAGAGTTTCCAGAAATCATAGTTCGTAAAAACTGGGCTATAGCTTTGGCTGCAGAAATAGAATCAATTTCATCTACCCAAAAAGCTCTTTTGAACATGGTTCTGTACTTAGGTATATTTTGTAACTTAGACACTGCACTTTTCCATGTTTCATGCAGTTCTATTGGGTTTTCTACAGGCTCTATAATTTGTTCCTCAAGAGACATTGCTCTACCATCCCAAAAAAACCTCTTTGCCCACGCTATATTCATTATTGGCATAGATTGCCTTGTTCCGGTAATATTATCTATCCCAGTACTAAACCTATTACTATCCGAAAATCCCATACTTGGCCTATGGCAAGATCCACAACTCATTGTATTATCTCCAGAAAGACTTTTTTCATAAAATAAATGTCTTCCTAATTCAATTCCTTCTTCAGTAAATGGATTATCTTCTGGAATATCCATAGCAGGGAAACCAAAAGGAAGATCCAATGCGACATAGGTAGGATTGTAAATCCCAGTATAATCTTTTTCCTTTTTACAGGCAATAAAAAATACCAAAACCAAGAGAGTTGTGCTCAAAAATATTTTTAACTTCATGGTGTAAATTTTTTATTTGTTAAAAACTCCTCATCTGTCAATGCTTTTAAGAAATTTACTAAATCTGTTTTTTCAGATTGAGTTAAATTCAAAGCTGTAACTAAGTTACTCTTATTTGGGCTTGTATGCCCTCCCGTATTAAAAAAATCTACTACTTCCTCTAAGGTTTCCATAGATCCATCATGCATATATGGTCTAGTTACTTCTACATTCCTTAGCGAAGGAACAGCAAATTTATTCCTATCATTCTCATCTAAGGTGACCCTCATTCTTCCAGAATCTAACTGGTTTTGATAAAGTCCTATATCTTGAAAAGTATTATTTGTGAAATTAAATCCACTATGGCAAGAAGAACAATTAGTTCTGTTGCTAAAGAACAAATCTTTTCCTCTTTTTTCTGACAGTGATAATACTGATAAGTCTCCATTATTATGTTTATCGAAAGGTGAGTTTCCTGAGATTAACGTTCTTTCATATGCAGATATAGCTCTAGTAATTACAAATGGACCTGGCTCTTTGTTATATGCCAACTTACTCAATTTTACGTAATTATTTATTAATTTCAACCTTTCTGTTACTTCCAAAATATTAATATCCATCTCATTATGGTCTTGAATAGGAGCTGTAACTTGTAACTCTAATGTTGGAACTCCTCCATCTTTAAAAAAGAAAGAATTGTAAGCTACATTTGCCAAACTAGGCGAATTTCTAGTTCCTGTTCTTCCAAAAACTCCTTTGCTCACACTTGTTGTATCAGAAAAAGCTTTGTTGGGATGATGGCAACTTGCACATGAAATAGAATAATCTTTGGATAATACTGGATCAAAAAACAGTTTCTTTCCTAGTTCTACTCTAAACTTGGTTAATATATTGTCATCAGGTATATGAGGTGAAGGAAAACCGATAGGCAAATCTAACACGTAAACTTCATCTAATTCTCGATCAATAAAAACAGATTCTTTCCTGCAAGAAAATGCTAGTGTTGAAAATATTAATATGTAAAGAATTGTTTTCATATAAAATAATTTCCCTCAATCAACCCAATCAGATTGATTGAGGGAAAATTTACTAGTTTGTTACTGCAGATGTTGCATTATTTGCTACTCTTAATGCTAATGGCATATTGTTCATTGTATGAGTTGAATTATCTATAGATAAATCAATTCCTGTTAAAAACTTACCTAAATCAATTTTCATATCAATTGTAGTTGTTGCTCCTGCCACGATTGCATCATGAAACATAAAAGTTCCGTCTCTTCTTAAATCATCAGTTCCGATATGAAAAGCAAAAGTTGTTTCAAAAGTACCGTCACTATCTGTGTCTATTGATCCTTCTATCTTATAAAAAATGTATCCAGAATTCCATGTCCAATGCATATTTGGTGACTGTGGGTATAATGGGCTAGATAAATCATAAGAATTTGGATCAGTGTGATTAGTTGCTGAGTCTATTCCTATTCCATAATTAAAATTGTGGTAGTGACCTTCTTCTACACTTCCTAAGTTATAGGTAGATGTTTCTGGCTTAAGCAATACATATTGTATTGGCAATGGTGTTATTACACCTCCATCTTCAAAGTTTAATTGAGATAAATAAACATTTGAGAACGAAATTTTATAATTGTTAGAGAAATCATCTACATACACAGAGTCTGAATTATAACTTGCTCCATTTACCAAAAATTGTGCATTCAAGACTACATTTCCTTTTGTACTAGGAGAAGTTACTGAAATTGGTTCTTCTTCTTTTTTACAGCTAAATAACACAGTAATTGCTAATGTTGTTAATAGTATCTTTTTCATTTTTATATATTTTAATTATTTAATTTACTTTTTTAATCTTTGATTATTTTTTAAATCCTACCAAAGCACAAGGATTTTTCACGAGTGTACTCCTATTCTTTGTTAACTGAGTTAGAACAAATAAGAAATACCGGTTTGAACTCTATTTTTGGTTTCTAACTGCAACAGACCATTTAATTCTGTGTGCATTACCTGTTGAAACATGGCTTCTACCTTAAATTGATAAAAGAAAAATTGAAGCCCAACTGTTCCAAATACGACTTTACTTCCTGTATTTTGTTCAAACTGATTATTTTCAATATCCTTACCTGCAAGTTCTCCGTATGCTCCTATATAAGGAAGTAGAGAATAATTTTCTCCTATTTTATGCATATAAAACAAATTAAGTGTTGAGTTAAATGTATTTCCAAACATATAATCAACCGTTTTATTCATTGTATTTGCCTTGTAATTAGTATTAAGCGATAATCCTGCTTTTTTATACTTTATCAAATAGTTTAATGAGAAAACAAAATCTAAAGTTCCTGTTCCTGCCTGTATATCATGCTCAACTTTTTGTCCATTATTCTCAAACTCATAGCTTCCTAGAGGAATTTTCAATCCGCTTCCTAGAGTTACCAAATGGTTCAATTTATTCTCAAAACTAGTTCTTATAAGATGATATTTAGCCATTACTATTGGGTCTCCAATTCCATCAATCTGAAACTGTTTCACATCATTTATTTCTCTAATGTTCTGAATAAAAGGAATTGATACAGTAGTATGAAACTTGTGATTAATATTATACAATCCTTTAACCTCATATACAGAAAACATTTCTTCGTGCTTTTGATCTTCCATTGTTGGAAGTAAAATCACTCCGCTATGTCTTGTTGTAGACTGAGAGTTCACCTCTTTTAAAGTGAGAGTTGTAAAGTTTTTACAAGTGTATCTGTTCCTGTATAAAATCGACAAATAGTTTTTTGCGTCATCAGGACTTAGACTTACAGACATATTACAAATATCGCAAGCCATTGAGCTGAGTGTTATAAAAAACAAACAGGCTCCAATAATTATTTTCATTGAATGAATTTATTATTAATAAATCAACTGTTTTCAAAAACAGTTGTTCTGTGATTTATTATAATAAAATGGGAGGTCGAAAAGGAATTACATAAAATCCAGAAAATGGATTCTGATTTTCTGCTTTGATATATTCCTTCTTATTTACAAAAATAGTAGACTCTAAATGAGAAACTATTGGTGCATATAAAAAACTAATGTGTGATTCTACGTTAAATTTAACATCTTCTTTATTTGAGCTTCCATGTTCAATTACATCCAAAGATTTCTTTAATTGACAATGACCGTCACAAGTAGATTCTTCCAAATCTTTTTCCACACATAAATTGGCTGAAATATACTCTTGATTAACCTTAAAATGAACCAATACAAGAGAAGGCAGTATAATGTTTACTGCGAAAAAAGCTATAAAAAATACAGCTAATATTCTATTCTTCTTGTTATTCATAGTTAGTTGCTCACAACAAACTTAATATTTTTATTGAAATTAAAAGATGACTTTAGACATAAAAAATATACACCTTTATCAAAATTAACTGAATTTACCTCCACTATTTCCTGATTACTATTTACGTCAATCTCTTTATTTACAATGATTTTACCTGCTACATCTACAATTATATAATTGTATTTCCCATTCTTTAAATTTTCTAATTTAAAATTAAAGATTCCGTTATTTGGATTGGGATATAAGGTAAGTTCAGAATTATCTATTTCATTAGTTTCTATTCCCAAAGCACTGCAAGGTGTATTAGAAATAACGTGCAAAGCAGATTTATATAAATTTAATCTTTTACCAGAACTAGTTAATCCCAATAGGTTAGAATTAGAATCTGAAGAGGATAAAATTGCGTCTTTTACTTCTAGAGCCATTGAATCGGGATTGGTTTTATATAAGTTTATATAATCCGTGCAGGCTACTGCATACATAAATGCTACTGCTCCTGCCACATGTGGTGTAGCAAATGATGTTCCTGTTGAAGAATTATAAGAAGTGTTTCCTATTGGAGAAGTAATTACTCCTCCGGGTGCTCCAATATCAATATGAATTGGACCAACTCCTGCCCCATTTACTTTGTTGTCGGTTCTTGTGGTGCTGGTAACAGTAATTAAATAATCGCTAATGCATGTAGTTGGCATATCTCCATCTATATCTACATTGGTATTTCCATTATTTGTAGTGGCTGCACAACTTAAAATTCCGTATGAACCTAATGTATCATAAAATGCACACCATAGAGGATATCCACTACTGTTTGCATTATCTACCCCAAAACTAGAATTGGTAGTCACTATATAAGCTCCTTTTGCTCCATTACTAGATTCGTAAAGAGATCGCATTTCTAATACATAACCATAAGATTTTAGCACAGTAGATTCTAATCCTGACGACCCTTGAATTGGTAAAATTTGCATCCCCCAATTTACACCCGCAATTCCACTTCCATTATTAGCTTTTGCACCAATAATACCCGATACTCTTGTTCCATGGCCACTTACTGTAATTAAACTTGTATCTGCATATACATTCCAACCTTGTACATCATCTACATATCCATTGCCATCATCATCAATGTTATTATTTGGGATTTCATTTCTATTTGTAAAAAAATTAATGTCTTCTTGTTGCAAATAAAAACCATCATCTATTACAGCAACTACAATTGTATCTCCCAATGCTGTAACAGTATTGGTTGTTAATCCCCAAGCTTCGCATGCGTCAATATCTGCATCTGGTGTTCCACTATTCTGACCATAATTATACATATTCCATTGTATTGAATCAAAATAAGGATCATTTGGACAAGTATCTCCTCTCGCAACTATATCAGTATGATTGTACTGGGCAATATTTACATTTTTATTAGATCTTACTCTTTCCAATGCTACATCAGCATTAGTCGAAATAGTATTGTAATGAACCAACCATATATTTATTCTATTTGAGATTTGTTCTTTTACTTTTACATCAAAACCTGGGTAATCCAAATTCAATTCTTTACAAAAAGTCTCTACAGAACTAGTCTTAGTTAACATAACAATCAAATCGCCCTCAACAATATTTTGAGATTGCGAAAAGTTTATTCCTGTTAGGAAGATTAAAAATATTAGTAAGTTAAATTTCATTAAAAATCATAGTTATCTATGTTGTCAAAACTATTGAATTCATCTTCGAACTCATCATAGTCACTTTCTTCGTCATCTATATCTAACGAATCGTCTATTACAATTTGCTTAGACTCTTCTGGAGGGGCAACTCCAAATTCTAATTCTATAGCTGGGTATTCTTTTACTTGAGACAAATCATTAATCTCTACCAATTCAATAAAGAAACACCACATTGATAAAAAATCGTAAACATAAAGTAATTTTTGATTTACTTCTGTTACGTTTTCTCTTATCAAAGTATCTGCCATTTGAAGAAAATCTATACTTTCTCCAGTCATGTCCATCAGCCCTATCTCTTGTCCTTTGTCCCAGTCATCATTACTTAAATAAAATGAAGCAACCTGATCTCCTTTAAAATTAAAAGCTTGAACAATAGCATTGTGTAGCACTTCAAAAGTAGATGAACTATCTATTACTATGTCTCTAAAAGCATTTTCTTCTTCTAAAGTATCTATTAAAACTCTAAACTTGTATTCTTTCATTGCACTAATCTCTCTATTTTATACGATTCAATCTTATTAATAGTTGGCTAACCTTTGGCATTTATTAAGGCCGCAACTTTTTCTATTATCTCTATAGTTGTTTCTGCCATTTTGTTTTTCTTTTCATCCAAAGTAGGGTTCACTTCTACAGTTTCAAAACACACCAATTTTGGACTACTTGCCAATTTTAATAATATTTCTGTAACTGTTGCTACTGGTATTCCATTATCTACAGGAGTTCCAGTACCATGAGAAACTTCTATTGGATCCATACTATCTACATCAAAAGAAACATAAATAATGTCACAATCCGATAATATATTTAACGTCTTTTCTGCAACTTCCTTACCTCCTTTTTCATTTACTTCTTGGACTGTAAAATTTTTAATTTCCTTCTCCGCAAGTAAAAAATCTTCTGGCGCTTCGGTATCTCTCACACCAATAAAAACCAAATTCTCTGGATTCAAATTTCTTCCTCCAAGCGATTTCAAATTATTCCAATACTCTTCTACTGCAGGTGATACTAGGTTTACTTTTTGCGATAAATTATCTATTCCACAAGCTATTGCCAATGGCATTCCGTGAATATTTCCTGTTGGTGATGTGTAAGGGGAATGGAGATCTGCATGAGCATCTACCCATACTACTCCTAATTTTTTACCCGGATGAGAATGATGAATACTTGCAATAGTTGCTGCTGCTGTAGAGTGATCTCCAGCTAATACAAATGGAAATTCGTTATTCTCGAATACCGTATTGATTGAGCTATATACCTCGTCAAAAGCTTTTGTTACGTATTCCACACGAATAGCAGACGGGGTTTTGTTTTCTGTAAACAGAAATTCATTGTAATTTTTTACTTCCACAGATTTGTAGGTAGAAAAAAACGGAGATCCTAAATTGAACGAAGCTGTTTTTAAAGCTCCTACACCAAGACTAGCTCCTCTAGTACCTGCACCTAATTCAGAAGTAACTTCTACTAATTTTAAATTGTTTTTCATCTTTAATTTTTAATAAATCCAATGATTGCAAGCGCAACCAAACCAACCAACAAAGTAATAAGGACAACCCTTAATATTTTATTTCCAAAGTATGGCTTTCTGAATTTTCCGTGTGTAATTAAGTTTAATTTATATACCTCGTCTTTATCTATTTTTTTGACTCCAAAAAAATGGATGAAACCATTTTTGGTTTCATCCAATGAAGTCTCATAAAATATACCTCTCTCTTTCAATTCACTTTCGAAATAATGCGCCATCTCTTTATTCCTAAAAGTAAAAACCATGTAGTTACTTTTAGATGGATGTTCATCATAGTTGGGAAGAAATTTATACATTTTATTTCCAAGTAGTTGAATACTCTATTGGTCTTCTTTGTCCTTTTGGCCATTCTATTTCTGGGTACCCCATATAAAAAAGACCTAAACATTTATCGTTATCATCTACACCCAAAAATTTATTCATTTCTGGTGTATAAATTAATTTTGGTGTTGCCCAAAAACCTCCTATTCCATATGCTGTACAAGTTAAATGCATATTTTGTATTGCACAAGCTACAGCCTCTACTTCTTCTATTTCCAAAATTCTATTATTAGGATCTGGAGTCATAACAACTGCAATCACCACTGGAGCTAAAATAGGTCTGTTCCTTAATTTATCAAATTTCATGGAATTGAAATCCTCACCTGTAAACTTCTCCGAATAAAGATTTGATAGAAATTCTGACAATTCTATTTTAGAATCCTCCATATAAACCATAAATCTCCAAGGTTGAGTTTTTCCGTGAGTTGGTGCCCAAACAGCATTATTCAATACATCTTGTACAATCTCTTTATGGATTTTACGAGTAGAATATTGTTCAGGGTAAATAGTTCTCCTATTTTTTATTACTTCAGTTATTTCGCTTAAATTATATTTCACTTATCGCTATTTTTTTAAACTTTAATATTACGTAAAAATAGTTAAATGCTAATCAAAAAACCAAACCAAATGAAGGGAATTAAACTAATTCCAGATTAATCGTACATAAAGTCCTATACTAGGCAGAAACCCTTTTGCCTCTTCAATCTTAACCTTGTTATATGCTGAATTAATTGTTAAATTTTCCACATATTTTTCATTCCTAATAACATTAATATTTGTGCCAACACCTAAAGAATATTTTTCATTTAACAAAACAGAAACTCCACCTTCTATATACCCTCCATAACCAAATCCATCTATCTTTTGATAAGTGAGAGCCTGCACATTGTTTATTCTCATTATATTGTAGCTTGTTTGTGCAATTACTATATCATGTCTTTCTAATTGTATATAATTAAGTGAAGCCCCAATTCCTACATAAGGAGAAACTTTGGTTTCTGTATCAATTTTTTTCTCTACTCCCAATGCATAAGTAAATCTTTGCTCACGAGCATTGATAATTGCCGTTTCATACTCTCCAGTAAAATTCTGTGGATTATCCAATCTAAGTACCAAAGGTGTAGAAAATCTAATGACCGAAAAATCTAATTTCATTACAATAGATAATTGGGGTTTAATATCAAACCCTAAATAAAGACCTGTAAATACGGATGCACTATATGAATTATCTTGAGAATATTCCCAATCCAAAATTGGATAGCCTAATTTTGTTTCAATTTGCTGTCTTGTAGTTGGTTCATTTAATATCCTTGAAACTCCATAAGGATGATATCCATCCAAAAATTGTGCAAATTGCTTATTTGGAAAATCAACTCCAAAATCAACCCCAAATCTTATTTTTTTTACTTTATCCTCTTCTTGTGAACAAGAAATCGAATAAAAGCTTATAAATAAAATAGTTATATAAATGTTTAGTCTGTTCATAACTCCCAAAATTACAAAAAATATTACTTTGGCACTCCCTTTTTTTTTATTAAGTTTGTTAGTAACCTAAATAAGAAAATTATGAAAAAATTAATACCTATCATTTTAGTAGCAACTTTATTTACAAGTTGTGCCACACTTTTAAGAAAAGATACTAAGCAAACTGTTACGTTTACTACTGATCCACCAAAGGCGGATGTCTTTGTTGATGGAAAAAATGTTGGAACATCACCAGTAACTGTTTCATTAGAAACTACAGAATCTCACAACATAGAATATAAATTAAATGGATACCCCACTACAAGTTATTCTGTAGAAGGAGAGATACTACCAAAGTATGTAGTAGGAGATTTAGCAATGGGAGGTGCCGTTCTTGGATGGATTCCTATGTTAGTTGATAACCATACCAACAAATGGAGAGGATTTGACCAATGGGAAATTGATTCTAAAGGAAAATTTGGAGCTAAATTACCAATGCAAGATAAAGACGGAGACGGAATTGCAGACGATAAAGACGATTGTCCTTCTGTAAAAGGATTAGCTGCGTTTAATGGTTGTCCTGATTCTGATGGTGATGGAATAAAAGACACAGAAGATGTATGTCCTTCTACAAAAGGTTTAGCTAAATTTAAAGGTTGTCCTGATTCTGATGGTGATGGAGTTCCTGATAATGAAGATGCTTGCCCAACTGTAGCTGGTACTGTAAATGGATGTCCTAAGAAGGCAGATGACAAAGATGGAGACGGAATTGAGGATTCTAAAGATGCATGTCCTAATGTAAAAGGGTTAGCTAAATTTAATGGTTGTCCTGATACGGATAATGATGGAATAGCTGACAACAAAGATAAATGTCCTACAGTTGCAGGAATTGCAGCAAATGGAGGTTGTCCTGCAATTAAAGAAGAAACTAAAGCTGTATTGGCACAAGCTATGGAAGGGTTATTCTTTAACTCTGGTTCTGCTACTGTATTGTCAAAATCTTATCCTGTATTAGATAATGTTGCAAAAATTATGAACGAAAATCCTTCATACAAATTGAACATTGATGGATATACAGATAACACAGGAAAAGCATCTAGCAACTTAGCACTATCGCAAAGAAGAGCAACTGCAGCTAAGAACTACCTTATTAAAAAAGGAGTTTCTGCTAATAGATTAACAGCTACCGGACACGGAATAGACAACCCTAGAGCTGATAATAATACAGCAGAAGGAAGAAAACTTAACAGAAGAGTTGAGTTTAAAGTAGCTTTCTAAAACTAGCTTAAAACTGATTATTTAAAACCTCTCGAACTCGAGAGGTTTTTTTTTGCCATTTTTTTTGATTGATTTCATTGTACTCCGTTTTCTTTTTCATCTAAAAGGAAATATTGTCAACACTTCGGGAATAAGTGCCTAACTATTATTTTACCAACAGTACCATCTTTGCATTGTAATTAATATAAACCGGAGTAAAACGCTCCAAAAAAATTAAAAGTATGAAAAGAATAGCAACATTATTGGTAATCGCATTAGGATTTACATTTAACTCTAATGCACAAGAAAAAATGACTGGTGAATCTGTAAAAACTATCGCATTAGAACAAACTAAAGGAGAGTTCACACAAAAATCATTAACAGTAAGCGAAGGAACTTATGTTTTTGAAGTATCAAACAATCATGCAGCAAAAGAAGTTGGTTTTGTTTTGGTGAAAAAAGGAGATGATGCAAGTAAACCAGAAAATCACATAAAATCTGCATACGTTACTTCCACAGTTAAAGATGGTAAAGTTGAAAAAACAAACGCTACGAAATTAACAAAAGGAGAATATGTATATTTTTGCCCATTAAATCTAACTCCGCAATATACATTAACGGTTGAATAATACTAAAAACAAATCATACTAATTGATTTAGATAAATGATTAGAAAAGGAGTGTTCGTAAGAGCATTCCTTTTTTTTGGGGTTAGAACTTACATAAAAAAATAGGCAAAAAAAAAGGAGCTCATTGTACAATGAGCTCCTTAAATTAATAAATATTTTAATCTATCTTAAGCAGTAACACCAGTTTTTGGTGCTGCAGCCATAATTTCTGCATTGGCAGCAGATTCAAACTGAGCAAAATTCTTAACGAATTCTCCAGCCAAGTGATTTGCTTTAGTATCGTAAGCAGCTTTATCACTCCAAGTATTAATTGGATTTAAGATTTCTGTTGGTACATTTTCACATTCATTTGGCATACTTAATCCAAATACTGGGTGAGTTGTGTATTCTACATTATCTAGTTTACCAGTAAGCGCAGATGTAATCATTGCTCTAGTAAATTTCAATTTAATTCTGTTTCCTACTCCATACTCTCCACCAGACCATCCCGTGTTGATTAACCAAACATTTACGTTAGATTCAGCTATTTTAGCTCCTAACATTTCTGCATATTTTGTTGGATGCAAAGGTAAGAAAGGTGCTCCAAAACAAGCAGAAAATGCTGTTACTGGCTCTGTAATTCCTGCTTCAGTTCCTGCAACCTTAGCAGTATATCCTGAAATAAAGTGATACATTGCTTGACCTGGAGTCAATTTAGAAATTGGAGGCAATACTCCGAATGCATCAGCAGTTAAAAAGAAAATATTTTTTGGCACTCCACCAATTGATGGCTTCATGATATTATCAATGTGATTGATTGGGTAAGATACTCTCGTGTTTTGAGTAATAGTAGTATCAGAGTAATCTGGAGTAGATGTTCCAGGGAAAAATCCTATGTTTTCCAAAATAGCTCCAAACTTAATTGCATTAAAAATTTGAGGTTCTTGTTCTTCTGTTAAGTCAATTGTTTTTGCGTAACAACCTCCTTCAAAGTTAAATACACTGTCTTTTGACCATCCATGTTCATCATCTCCAATTAATCTTCTGTTTGGATCTGAAGATAAAGTAGTTTTTCCTGTTCCTGATAATCCAAAGAATACAGCAGTATCTCCATCTTTTCCTACGTTAGCAGAACAATGCATAGATAAAGTATCTTTTTCATGTGGCAAGATAAAGTTCAATACAGAGAAAATTCCTTTCTTAATCTCACCTGTATATCCTGTTCCTCCTATTATAACTTTTTTCTCAGAAAAATTAATAACTGCAAAATTATGTTGTCTTGTTCCATCTTCTGCAGGAATTGCCATAAATCCTGGAGCACAGATTACATGCCATTCTGGATTAAAGTTTTCTAATTCAGCTTTTTCTGGCCTCAAAAACATGTTGTTTGCAAACATATTAGACCAAGGAGTTTCTGTAATTACCCTTAAGTTTAATCTGTAATTTTCGTCAGCACATGCATAAGCATCTCTCACGTAAACATCTCTACCTGTCAGGTAAGCAGTAATTTTACCGTATAATTTATTGAAGTTTTCTGGTGTAAATTTAATGTTGATATCTCCCCACCAAACAGCTTGCTCAGTAGTTTCATCACATACAATAAATCTATCTTTTGGAGATCTTCCTGTAAATTCTCCAGTATTTACAACTAAAGCACCTGTGTCTGATAATACACCTTGACCACGAAGAATTGTTTCTTCTGTTAAGTCAGCCGGAGTTAAATTCCATAAAGCTGTATCTACATTTCCAAGTCCTAGTTCTTTAAGGTTTGAAGTGTTAGGTACTAATCCTAATTCGTCCATAATTTAATTTTAATGATTTGTGTATACAAAAATAGGGCTAATTATAATAAATCGCTTGTTCTTAAGTAATGTTTTTTCACAAAATGATAGAGTTTTCCACTATTTAGATTGATTCTGTTAAAGAATTTAATCCTTTGATTTCCAAATTTTAATTATTATCCAGGATAATGAAACAATCATCAATGTACCTCCTATTGGTGTCATAGGTCCTAATAGGTATGATGGAATAACATCTGAAAATAATGTCAATAAGTAAATTGAAAAACTGAAAAGGCAAACTCCTAAATAAAATAAATTCGTTTGCAATTGAATCTTTATTTTAAATTTTTCCCAATTTAATCCAAAAATTAATAACAACAAACCTCCATAAAACTGGTATTTTACTCCTGTTTCAAATGAAGTTAATTGAGGTAATTCCAACCTTTCTTTAAGTGTGTGTGCTAAAAATGCTCCAAAAATTATAGCGACTACAATTAAGACTAATCCTCTTATTGTAATTCTTTTATTCATAATTATGCTTGAGTTGTTGGTCCTCCAAAATTCATTGGTATCCCTCCTCCTTGAGGTCCATTATCTAAATCTTTTATTGTCCCATGGGCACTTTCAAATTTACCAACATTATCAATCAATGCCTTCATTAATCTTTTGGCATGCTGAGGAGTAAGAATAATTCTAGACTTTACTTTAGCTTTAGGTGTACCCGGTAACATACGTACAAAATCTACAACAAACTCTGCAGGAGAATGTGTTATTATAGCTAGATTAGAGTATATCCCGTCAGCAATTTCCTCTGATAATTCAATATTAATTTGGTTTGGATCTTGGTTTTGTTCTTCCATTTTAATCGATTTATTTGGTTTAAAGTTAAAAAAAATGCCTCAACTAAGTGAGGCATTTTAAATTTATAATACAAGTTAAATGTTATTCAACACCCGCTTCAGTATCTGATACTTCTACAGCTATTGCTTCCTCTTGTTCTGCTTTATTTTCAGCATATACTGAAGATTCAACCTTCATGTCATCATATTTTCTCATTCCTGTTCCTGCTGGAATCAAGTGACCTACGATTACATTTTCTTTCAATCCTCTCAAGTAATCTACTTTTCCTCTTACAGCTGCTTCATTCAAAACCTTAGTCGTTTCTTGGAAAGAAGCGGCAGACATGAAACTATCAGTTTGTAGAGAAGAACGTGTAATCCCTTGTAATAGTGGACGTGAAGTTGCTGACACAGCATCTCTTGCTGTCACTAATTGAGCATCTTTTCTCTTTAGGTTCGAATTTTCGTCTCTTAGTTTTCTTGCAGAAATTATTTGACCTGGTTTTAACACCTCAGATTCTCCTGCGTCTTCTACAACTACCATTCCCCAAATTCTATCATTCTCATCTAAGAATTTGATTTTATCAATTGCTTGTTTCTCTAAGAATTTAGTATCACCAGCATCAATAATTTCAACTTTTCTCATCATTTGACGAACAATAACTTCAAAGTGCTTATCATTAATCTTCACCCCTTGTAGTCTATATACTTCTTGTACTTCGTTTACAATGTATTCTTGTACAGCAGTAGGTCCTTTTATTTCTAAGATATTCTTAGGAGTAATAGCTCCATCAGATAATTGCATTCCTGCTCTTACGAAGTCATTTTCTTGAACTAAGATATGTTTAGATAAAGAAACTGCATATTTTTTAACTACACCAGTTCTTGATTCTACGATAATCTCTCTTTTTCCTCTTTTGATTTTTCCAAAAGATACAATTCCATCAATTTCTGACACAACTGCAGGATTAGAAGGGTTACGTGCTTCAAACAGCTCAGTAATTCTTGGAAGACCCCCTGTAATATCCCCTGTTTTACCAGAAACTCTAGGAATCTTAACAAGTATTCTACCTGCTTCTACTTTTTCATTATCTTCTACATTAATGTGTGCCCCTACTGGAATATTGTAACTTTTAATTACGTTTCCTTTAGAATCCATTACTCTAATGATAGGTGTCTTTTTCTTGTCTTTAGAATCAGTAACAACCTTATCAGCAAATCCTGTTTGCTCATCCACTTCCTCACGGAAAGTAATTCCTTCTTCAATATTTTCGAAAGAAATAGATCCTTTTGTTTCAGTAACAATTACTGCGTTATATGGATCCCACGTACAAATCACATCTCCTTTAGAAATTTTATTTTCATTTTTTGCTTCTAAGAAAGAACCATAAGGAATATTGTTAGTTGCTAGAGTTACACCAGTTTTTGGGTCAATAATCTTCATCTCTGCAGATCTACCAATAACAACCACTTGAGGATTTCCGTTTTTATCTTTAGTTTCAATAGTTTTTAATTCTTCTATTTCTAAAAGACCATCATATTTAGCTAATAATTTATTTTCGTCAGCAATGTTTGATGCTGTACCCCCTACGTGGAATGTTCTAAGTGTTAACTGTGTTCCTGGCTCACCAATTGATTGGGCAGCAATTACACCTACAGTTTCTCCTGTCTTCACCATTCTAGATGTAGATAAGTTTCTTCCGTAACATTTAGCACAAACTCCTCTTTTCAGTTCACAAGTTAAAACAGATCTTACTTCCACTTCATCCACATCAGCTGCAACAATTGCTTCTGCTATGTCTTCTGTAATTTCGTCTCCTTCTAATACTAGAACTTCTTCAGTTTTTGGATGTTTGATAGTATAAACTGAAACTCTTCCTAAAATTCTGTTGTAAAGGTTTTCTACCTCTTCATCATTTTTCTTAAGAGCAGTTACTGTAATTCCTCTTAATGTTCCACAATCTTCATTGTTTATAATAACATCTTGAGATACATCTACCAATCTTCTTGTAAGGTACCCTGCATCTGCCGTTTTCAAAGCTGTATCTGCAAGACCTTTTCTGGCTCCGTGAGTAGATATAAAGTACTCAAGTACCGATAATCCCTCTTTAAAGTTAGATAAAATTGGGTTTTCAATAATCTGTTGACTTGTTGCTCCAGATTTTTGTGGCTTAGCCATCAATCCCCTCATTCCTGATAACTGACGAATTTGCTCTTTTGATCCCCTTGCTCCAGAATCAAACATCATATAAATTGAGTTGAATCCTTGGTTATCATTTTTCAATTGATCCATTAAGATATGAGTCAATCTTGAGTTTGTATGCGTCCAGATATCAATAATCTGATTATATCTTTCATTATTAGTTATAAGCCCCATGTTGTAGTTTTCCATAACATCTGTTACTTCATCCTGAGCTTTATTTACTAAAATATCTTTTTCTACTGGAATAATAATATCATCCAAGTTGAACGATAGTCCTCCTTTAAATGCATTTCTATATCCCATTTCCTTAATATCATCAAGGAAATCTGCAGTTTTAGATACTCCACAAATTTTAAGTACTCTTCCAATAATATCTCTTAGAGATTTTTTTGTCAATACTTCATTTATGAATCCTACCTCATAAGGTACTACATCATTAAACAATACTCTACCACAAGTAGTATCAATCAATCTATTTACGGCTTGACCGTCTACGATATCATGAGTTCTTACTTTAATAGCAGCATGTAAGTGTAATTTCTTTTCGTTATAAGCAATCACAACTTCTTCCGGAGAATAGAAAATCTTATCTTCTCCATAAATCTCCTCTTCAGGTGTAGATCTCTTTAATTTAGTAATGTAATAAAGACCTAATACCATATCCTGTGATGGTACCGCAATTGGTGCTCCATTGGCAGGGTTAAGAATATTGTGTGAAGCCAACATTAATAATTGAGCTTCTAATATTGCTGCATTTGATAACGGTAAGTGTACCGCCATTTGATCCCCATCAAAATCGGCATTGAAGGCAGTACAAACAAGTGGATGTAATCTAATTGCTTTTCCTTCAATCAATTTTGGTTGGAATGCTTGAATACCAAGTCTGTGAAGAGTTGGAGCCCTGTTTAATAAAACTGGGTGATTTTTCAATACATTTTCAAGAATATCCCATACAACAGGATCTTTAGAATCAACTATTTTCTTTGCAGATTTAACAGTTTTTACAATTCCTCTTTCAATCATTTTTCTAATAACAAAAGGCTTGTAAAGCTCTGCAGCCATATCTTTAGGAATTCCACATTCGTGTAATTTAAGATTTGGTCCTACAACAATTACCGATCTTGCAGAATAATCAACCCTTTTTCCAAGTAAGTTCTGTCTGAAACGTCCAGATTTTCCTTTCAATGAATCAGATAATGATTTTAATGGTCTGTTTCCATCAGCTTTTACTGCACTAGATTTTCTTGAGTTATCAAATAAAGAATCTACAGATTCTTGAAGCATTCTCTTCTCATTTCTAAGAATTACTTCTGGTGCCTTTATTTCTATTAATCTCTTAAGACGGTTATTTCTAATGATAACTCTTCTATACAAGTCATTTAAATCAGAAGTAGCAAATCTTCCTCCATCCAATGGTACCAAAGGTCTCAATTCTGGTGGAATTACTGGAACAACTTTTACAATCATCCATTCTGGACGGTTGTCAATGTTCTTTGTAGAGTTTCTCATTCCTTCAACTACTTGAAGTCTTTTCAAAGCCTCTGCTTTTCTCTGTTGAGAAGTTTCAGTATTTGCTTGGTGTCTTAAATTGTAAGATAATTCATCTAAATCCAATCCTTTAAGCAAGTCATAAAGAGCTTCAGCTCCCATTTTTGCAATAAATTTATTCGGATCAGAATCATCTAAATGTAAACTTTCTTTAGGCTGTTTTTCAAGAATATCTAAATACTCTTCCTCTGTAAGAAAATCCATAAATTGAACTGGCTCACCTTCTTCATTTAATACTCCAGCTGCTTGAATTACAACATATCTTTCGTAATAAATAATTTGGTTCAGTTTCTTTGTTGGTAATCCTAAAAGGTAACCTATTTTATTTGGTAAAGATTTGAAATACCAGATATGAGCAACAGGAACTACTAACTGAATATGTCCAGTTCTAGTTCTTCTTACTTTTTTCTCCGTTACCTCTACTCCACATCTATCACATACAATTCCCTTGTATCTGATTCTCTTATATTTTCCACAATAACATTCGTAATCCTTTACCGGACCAAAAATTCTCTCACAGAACAAACCATCTCTTTCTGGTTTGTATGTTCTGTAGTTAATCGTTTCTGGTTTTAAAACCTCACCATGTGAGCTTTCCAGAATAGTTTCTGGAGATGAAAGACTAATCGTTATTTTACTGAACTTTTTAGGTTCTTGTTGGTTATTTCTCCTGTATGACATATTTTACAGTTGTTTAAATGTATGTTAAAAAATTAATCTAAAGTCATTGTCAATCCTAATCCTTTCAATTCATGTAATAATACATTGAATGATTCAGGAACTCCAGGATCTGGTATATTGTCTCCTTTTACAATGGCTTCGTACGTTTTCATTCTTCCATAAACATCATCAGATTTAACTGTTAATATCTCTCTCAAAATGTGTGCTGCTCCAAATGCTTCAAGAGCCCAAACTTCCATCTCTCCAAATCTTTGACCCCCAAATTGAGCTTTACCTCCAAGTGGTTGTTGAGTAATAAGAGAGTATGGTCCGATAGATCTTGCATGCATCTTATCGTCTACCATGTGACTTAGTTTAAGCATGTAGATAATTCCTACTGTTGCTGGTTGGTCAAATCTTTCTCCAGATCCTCCGTCATATAAATATGTTTTACCATATCTAGGTACTCCAGCTTCATCAGTATATCCATTAATTTGGTCAATTGTTGCTCCATCAAAAATTGGTGTAGCAAACTTTTTACCTAATTTTTCTCCAGCCCATCCAAGAACAGTTTCATAAATCTGTCCTAAGTTCATCCTTGATGGTACACCAAGTGGGTTAAGTACAATATCTACTGGTGTTCCATCTTCCAAGAAAGGCATATCTTCATCTCTTACGATTCTTGATACAATACCTTTATTTCCGTGACGACCTGCCATTTTATCTCCAACTTTAAGCTTTCTTTTCTTAGCGATATAAACTTTAGCAAGTTTGATTATTCCGTTTGGAAGTTCATCTCCTACTGTTACTTTAAATTGCTTTCTTTTGAATGCTCCTAATAAGTCATTTGCTTTAACATTAAAGTTATGTAGCAAAGTTCCTATATTTTTGTTTACTTCTTCATCAGATGTCCATCCATCAGAACTTACTGTTGTAAAGTCTACCTTATCAAGATTCTTTACAGAAATCTTAATTCCTTTCTTGATGATTTCTTCTTTATAGTTATTAAAGATACCTGCACTCTTGTTAGAGCCAACTAATTCTAATAATTTATCAATAAGAATATTCTTCAATGAAGCGTAATCTTTGTTATATTCTGCTTCAACTTCTAACAATAGTGCTTTATCAGCAGCTCTTGATTTTCTGTCTTTTACAGCACGAGCAAACAATTTTTTGTTTACTACAACTCCTCTTAATGATGGTGAAGCTTTTAAAGATGCATCTTTTACATCACCAGCTTTATCTCCAAAGATTGCTCTAAGTAATTTTTCTTCTGGCGAAGGATCAGATTCTCCTTTTGGAGTAATTTTTCCAATTAAAATATCTCCTTCTTTAATTTCAGCTCCCTCTCTAATGATACCATTTTCATCTAGATTCTTAGTTGCTTCCTCACTTACGTTTGGAATATCTGCAGTTAATTCTTCTAAACCTCTTTTAGTATCTCTTACATCCATTGTGTATTCATCAATGTGTAAAGATGTAAATACATCATCTCTTACAACTCTTTCAGAAATCACAATTGCATCCTCAAAGTTATAACCTTTCCAAGGCATAAATGCCACTTTCAAGTTTTGACCAATTGCCAATTCTCCTTTTTGAGTTGCATATCCTTCAGATAAGATTTGTCCTTTTTTAACTTTTTCTCCAACTTTCACAAGTGGTTTTAAGTTTATACAAGTATTCTGATTCGTTTTTTGAAACTTGATTAGGTGATATTCTTTCTTATCTCCTTCAAACGAAACTAATTTTTCTGTTTCTGTTCTTTCGTATTCAATTACAATTTTTTCAGAATCCACATAATCAACAACTCCGTCTCCTTCTGCGTTAACTAGTGTTCTAGAATCTTTTGCTACCAATCCTTCTATTCCTGTCCCAACAATTGGAGAGTTAGGAATTAACAATGGTACCGCTTGTCTCTGCATGTTTGATCCCATCAATGCTCTATTCGCATCATCATGTTCCAAGAATGGAATAAGTGAAGCCGCAATAGAAGCAATTTGGTTAGCTCCTACATCCATATATTTCAATGTACTTGGATCCACTAACGGGAAATCACCTTCAAGTCTTGCTTTTACTTCGTCAGTTTTGAAATTTCCTTTTTTGTCAATTTCAGTATTTAACTGTGCAATGATAGTATTATCTTCTTCCTCTGCACTTAAGTAAACTGGACCCTTATCTAAATCTACTTTTCCTTTATTAATCTCCCAATAAGGAGTTTCAATAAATCCAAGTTTATTAATTTTTGCATAAACACACAAAGATGAAATCAAACCAATGTTTGGTCCCTCTGGTGTTTCAATCGTACACAATCTTCCGTAGTGAGTGTAGTGAACATCTCTTACCTCAAATCCTGCTCTTTCTCTTGAAAGTCCTCCAGGACCAAGGGCAGATAATCTTCTTTTGTGCGTTACCTCTGCCAATGGATTCGTTTGATCCATAAACTGAGACAGTTGATTGGTTCCAAAAAATGAGTTAATTACAGATGATAGTGCTTTAGCATTAATCAAATCTGCTGGTGTAAACACCTCGTTATCTCTAACGTTCATTCTTTCTCTAATAGTTCTTGACATTCTAGCAAGACCTACTCCAAACTGATTGTATAATTGTTCACCAACAGTTCTAACACGTCTGTTACTTAAGTGATCAATATCATCAATTTCTGCTTTCGCATTTATAAGTTCAATTAGGTACTTGATGATATTAATAATATCTTCTCTTGTAAGAACTCTTTGCTCAATACTAATGTCAGTTCCTAACTTTTTATTAATTCTATATCTTCCTACTTCACCTAAATCATATCTAGCTTCAGAGAAAAATAATTTATCAATAACTCCTCTTGCTGTATCCAAATCTGGCGGTTCAGCATTTCTTAATTGTCTATAGATATGTTCTACAGCTTCTTTTTCAGAGTTAGATGTATCTTTTTGAAGTGTATTATAAATAATAGAGAAATTTGATGCCGTAACATCTTCTTTATTAATAATTACTTTTTTAACTCCTTCTTCAATGATTAAATCAATGTTTTCTTCAGTTAAAACGATATCTCTATCAAGAACTACTTCATTTCTTTCAATAGATACTACCTCTCCAGTATCTTCATCTACGAAATCTTCTACCCAAGTTTTAAGAACTCTCGCAGCAAGTTTAGAACCTACTAATTTTTTCTTAGTGCTTTTGCTAACGTTTACTTCGTGAGCAAGATCAAAAATTTCTAAAATATCTTTATCAGTTTCAAATCCAATAGCTCTTAAAAGAGTTGTAACAGGAAGCTTTTTCTTTCTATCAATATAAGCATATAAGATATCATTGATATCTGTAGCAAATTCTATCCAAGAACCTTTGAAAGGTATTACCCTAGCAGAATATAATTTTGTACCATTTGCGTGAGTACTGTGTCCAAAAAATACTCCTGGAGATCTGTGCAATTGAGAAACAATAACTCTTTCTGCACCATTAATAATGAATGATCCTTTTGGAGACATATAAGGAATAGTTCCTAAATAAACGTCTTGTATGATAGTTTCGAAATCTTCATGTTCTGGATCAGTACAGTAAAGTTTCAATTTTGCTTTTAACGGTACACTATAAGTTAAACCTCTATCGATACATTCTGTGATAGAATATCTTGGAGGATCAACAAAATAGTCAATAAATTCAAGTACAAATTGGTTTCTAGTATCTGTAATTGGAAAGTTTTCACTAAAAACTTTAAAAAGTCCTTCATCCGCTCTTCTGTCTGGTACAGTTTCTAGCTGAAAAAAGTTTGTAAATGATTCTAATTGGATTTCTAAGAAATCAGGATAATCAAATTTATTTTGATTGGTAGAGAAATTAACTCTAATTGGGTCGAACTTTATATTAGCCATATAAAAATGATGATTTAAATCGTTTTTTTCTAAATCTTATTGATTAAACCCGAAGTTTAATCACTGAAAGTCAATTTCTTAACATCAGTTTTATGCTGCTTCTTTAACGTATAATAAAATAGGTTTATATAGAAACAACAAAAGGTTTAGATGCATAAAGCACCTAAACCAATAGTGTTTTGAGTGTAGTTGTTACTTAACTTCAACTTCAGCTCCAGCCTCTTCTAATGAAGTTTTTAATCCTTCAGCTTCGTCTTTAGACACAGCTTCTTTAATAGTCGTTGGTGCTCCATCAACCATATCTTTTGCTTCTTTAAGACCTAATCCAGTCAATTCTTTAACAAGTTTTACAACTGCTAATTTAGAACCTCCTGCTGCTTTAAGAATAACGTCAAATTCAGTTTTTTCTTCTGCTGCTTCTCCTCCTCCTGCTGCTGGTCCAGCCATAACTGCTGCTGCAGCTGCTGGTTCAATGTTATATTCGTCTTTTAAGATAGTTGCTAATTCTTGAACATCTTTCACAGTTAAATTTACTAATTCTTCTGCTAATTTTGCTAAATCTGCCATTTTGTATTGTTTTATTATTTTTTGTTTTTTTTATTTTAATTGTTCCCTAAGAGAAGCATCCGTCATAAGACAGAACTTAAGAAAATTTCTTTTTTATCTTTCTGATAAAGTTTTAACCAATCCTGCGATAGTACTTCCTCCTGAATTAAGAGCAGAAATAACGTTTTTAGCAGGCGATTGAAGTAATGTGATAATATCTCCAATAAGTTCTTCTTTAGATTTAAGAGAAGCTAATGTATCAATTTGATCATCTCCAATAAAGATTGCTTCTTCAACAAAAGCCCCTTTTAAAATTGGTCTATCACTTTTCTTTCTAAATTCTTTAATTATTTTAGCTGGTTCATTACCTTTTTCGCTAATCATTAAAGAAGTTTGACCTTTTAATAAATCATAAAAAGGAGACATATCTTGCCCTTCAATGTTTTCTAAAGCTTTTTTCACTAAAGTGTTTTTAACCACTTCCAAAGAAACTTCACCTTTAAAACATCTTCTTCTTAATTTACTTGTATCATCTGCAGATAATTCTGATGTATCTGCCAAGTAAAAAATACTTGCATTACTTATCTTATCAGTTAAGTATTGTATTTGTTTGCTTTTTTCGTCTTTGTTCATTGCTATAAAATTATAAAGAACTTGCGTCCACGTTAATACTAGGACTCATTGTAGAAGACATAAATACACTTGTTACGTACTGTCCTTTTGCAGAAGCAGGTTTAAGTTTCATTATTGTATCTAAAAGTTCTTTTGAATTATTATAGATATTTTCATCTGAAAAAGATACCTTACCTACAATGGCATGTATAATTCCAAATTTATCTACTTTAAAATCAATTTTTCCTCCTTTTGAATCTGCAACAGCTTTTGCTACATCCATAGTTACCGTTCCTGTTTTAGGATTCGGCATTAGGTTTCTTGGCCCTAAAATTCTACCTAGTGCTCCAATTTTACCCATTACGTTTGGTGTAGAAATTATTACATCTACATCTGTCCAGCCTCCTTTGATCTTTTCTATGTACTCTTCTAATCCTACGTAGTCTGCACCAGCTTCTTTTGCTTCGTCAACTTTGTCCGGAGTACATAAAACTAAAACCTTCATGTCTTTTCCTGTTCCATGCGGAAGAGAAACAGATCCTCTAACCATTTGGTCAGCTTTTCTTGGATCAACATTTAGTCTTACTGCAACATCAACTGTTGCATCAAATTTTGCTGTCGTAATTTCCTTGATTAAATTACTCGCATCTTTTAGTGAATACGCCTTTTCCAAGTCGTATTTTTCTAAAATTGCTCTTTTTGCTTTTGACATTTGTTTTATTTATTTATTTATTTGTTTTCCCATGGTGCAGCTCCTTGAACTACTAACCCCATACTTCTAGCTGTACCTGCTACCATTCTCATAGCTGATTCGATAACGAAACAGTTTAGATCCGGCATCTTATCTTCAGCAATGGCTTTTACTTGATCCCAAGTAATTTTACCCACCTTCACTCTATTTGGTTCTGCTGAACCAGATTTAAGTTTTGCTGCTTCTAATAATTGTACTGCTGCTGGTGGTGTTTTAATAACAAAATCAAAAGATTTGTCAGAATAAACAGTGATAACTGCTGGTAATACTTTACCAGGTTTGTCTTGGGTTCTTGCATTAAACTGCTTGCAAAACTCCATAATGTTAACACCCTTCGCACCTAATGCGGGTCCTACTGGTGGAGCTGGATTTGCTGCTCCTCCCTTAATTTGTAATTTAATTAAACCACTTACTTCTTTAGCCATTTTATTTAAAAATTATTGCTTTTCTACTTGCATGTAATTCAATTCAACAGGAGTCTTCCTACCAAATATCTTTATCATGATTTTTAATTTCTTTTTCTCTTCGTTTACTTCCTCAATTATTCCATCAAAGTTATTGAATGGACCGTCAGTAATTTTTACGCTTTCACCTATACTGTAGTCAATAGATATTTGATCTTCTAAATCAACACTTTCATCAGCTTTCCCTAATATTCTATTTACTTCATTTTCTCTCATTGGCATTGGCTCTCCTCCTTGTACACCAGATAAGAATCCCATAACATTAGGAATACTTTTTATCAAGTGTTTTACTTCCCCTTCTAGAGTTGCTTGTACCATGATATAACCAGGAAGAATATTCTTCTCCTTGATTATTTTTTTTCCATTCCTAATTTGGATTACTCTCTCTGTAGGAACTAAAATTTGAGCAATATAAGATGACATATTCAATCTTTCGATTTCAATATCCAAATATTCCTTTGACTTCTTTTCTTTACCAGTTACGGTTCTTACTATATACCACTTCATTAGGTTATCCTATTAAATCATAAATAAAACCTAAAATTCCCCTCCAAAATCCTAACGGATTATTTCCAAACACAAAGTCCATAGCCCAAACAATTAACGAAACTAATGCGGAAGAAATCAATACCACGAATGAACTATTTTGTAATTCACTCCATGTTGGCCAAGTTACTTTTTCAAATAACTCAGTTACTACTTCTCCTATATATGTTCTAATTTTTACCATGTTATAATTTATGTACTAGTAGAGATATTTTATTTTGAACAACTCATCTTTTAAAGCACGGGTGGAGAGACTCGAACTCCCGACACCTGGTTTTGGAGACCAGTGCTCTACCAGCTGAGCTACACCCGTAAAACAGGAAACAATTCCAGCCTAAGAAAGACTGGAATTGTTACTCATTCTATATATTTTATTAATCTAGGATATCTGTAACTTGTCCAGCTCCTACTGTTCTTCCTCCTTCTCTTATTGCAAATCTAAGTCCTTTTGACATTGCAACTGGAACGATCAATTCAACTGTAATTGTAACGTTATCCCCTGGCATTACCATTTCTCTTCCTTCTTCCAAGAAAATTTCTCCAGTAACATCAGTTGTTCTCAAGTAAAATTGAGGTCTGTATTTGTTTTGGAATGGAGTATGTCTTCCTCCTTCTTCTTTCTTCAATACATAAATCTCAGCTTTAAACTTTTTGTGTGGCTTAATTGTACCAGGTCTAGTAATAACCATCCCTCTTTTGATTGCTGATTTTTCAACCCCTCTCAATAAAAGTCCTACGTTATCTCCAGCTTCTCCTCTGTCTAGTATTTTTCTAAACATTTCTACTCCTGTTACTGTAGATTTCAATGGAGTTTCAATCATTCCTGAAATTTCAACTTCATCACCTGAGTTTATAACTCCAGTTTCGATTTTTCCTGTAGCAACTGTTCCTCTTCCTGTAATTGAAAATACATCTTCAACTGGCATTAAGAATTCTTTTTCTACATCTCTTACTGGCAATTCAATATATGAATCAACAGCATCCATCAATTCAGTTACAGTAGCAACCCATTTTTCCTCTCCGTTAAGAGCTCCAAGAGCTGAACCTGCAATTACTGGCGTATTATCTCCATCATACTGATAGAATGCAAGTAATTCTCTGATTTCCATTTCTACTAATTCCAATAATTCTTCATCATCAACCATATCCACTTTATTCATGAATACAACCATTCTAGGAATTCCTACTTGTCTTCCTAAAAGGATATGCTCTCTAGTTTGAGGCATTGGTCCATCTGTAGCAGCAACAACAAGGATAGCTCCATCCATTTGTGCAGCACCTGTTACCATGTTCTTTACGTAATCTGCGTGACCTGGACAATCTACGTGTGCGTAATGTCTAGTTGCAGTTTCATACTCAATATGAGAAGTGTTAATTGTAATCCCTCTTTCTTTTTCTTCAGGTGCATTATCAATAGAACTAAAGTCTCTTGTTTCAGCTAATCCTTGAGAAGAAAGTACACTCGAGATAGCAGCAGTTAATGTTGTTTTCCCGTGATCTACGTGACCAATTGTACCTATGTTTACGTGTGACTTCGAACGGTCGAATTTTTCTTTAGCCATGGCTATGTTGTTTTTTTTATTGTTATTATTTATTTATTATTCAAATTGTTTCAGTAGGATGAGCTAATGACGGGAATTGAACCCGTGACCTCTTACTTACCAAGCAAGTGCTCTACCCCTGAGCTACATCAGCAAAAAAAATGAGCGGGAGACGGGGCTCAAACCCGCGACCCTCAGCTTGGAAGGCTGACGCTCTATCAACTGAGCTACTCCCGCTTATATTCTTACTAATATTTTTATTCAAATGTGGGGAGAGCAGGATTCGAACCTGCGAAGACGTAGTCAGCAGATTTACAGTCT
>CAXIAX010000021.1:0-32431 GCA_964021785.1 uncultured Flavobacteriales bacterium | reverse complement strand
TAGTAGATAATGGAGATAGCACAATCACTTATACAGATGAGAATGGAGCAACTACAACAATCGATTTAACACCAAGTGTATTGACTTACTTCGGGCAAATAGGTGATTCTACTTTTTATGTAGATGAAAAAGGAGATACTACAAAAGTATTTGGTAAAAAAGAGACATTAACTAAAATTAGTATATCAAATGATACCTTAATATATACGGATGAAGATAGTGTTGAAACTAGAATATTTTTGGCAGATTTAGACTCTACCAATGAGAAAATTGATACAGCTTATTTCTTTAATGACTCAATTTTTATAGTTGAAGGAGGTGATACATCTTTTATTCCAATGAATACAAATGATAACGATTGGGATATTAATGCAAATGGAACAGGATTGGAAGCTGCGCCAGCAGGAAACAATACCGCTTCAGGAACTCATTCAATTGCTGCAGGACAAAGCAGTATAGCAAGTGGAAATTATAGCACAGTAGGAGGTGGACAATCAAATGAAGCAACAGTTCAATATGCTACAGTATCTGGAGGAAGGAATAATACAGCCTCTTTTGATAATGCCACAGTAGGAGGAGGTAGAGATAATGAAGCAACTGCTACTAGTGCAACTGTAAGTGGTGGTTATATAAATAAAGCAACAGCTAATTTATCAACAGTTTCAGGGGGGAATCTAAATACTGCTTCAGGCACAGAATCAACAATTGCTGGGGGTGTAAATAATAAAGCTACAGGAAATTCTTCAGTAGTTTCAGGAGGTAGTGAAAATGATGCATTAGGTCTTCATTCTACTATTTCTGGAGGTGAGAATAATGAGGCGAATGAAGTACATACTACAATATCAGGAGGTAAAAACAACACAGCTTTAGGTAGAAATTCTACTATTTCTGGTGGTTTTAATAATACAACATCTTCTTATGCAGAATGGGTAGGAGGATATTTCAATACTACATACACACCTATAAGTTCAACTTCAGTAGATCCAAAAGATAAATTATTTGTGATAGGTAACGGTAGTTCAGGATCAGAGTCTAATGCTCTTACTTTAATGAAAGATGGAAGATTAGGATTAGGAGTTGATGGAAATGCAGCTCAAACAGCAACTTTACATGTTAAACCAACTTTCAATACTACAGTAGAACCATTGAGAGTAGAAGATTTAAGAACAGCTCAAACAAATGATACTTCGGTATTGGTAGTGAACCCTGCAGATGGAACAGTGAGGTATGTAAGTTTAGATTCTATAGGAAGAATAGATACAATGTATGTTCAAGGAGATAGCATTGTAATAGTTGAGGCTGGAGATACCTTATATGCAAATTATGGAGATGGTGATTGGAAGGTGAACGGAACAGGACTTCAAGGAATTCCTGGAGGAAGTACAGCAACTGGAGGGAACTCATTGGCAGGTGGATTAGTGAATAGAGCAAATGGATTTACTTCTTTATCTTTTGGAGGAAGTAACAATATAGTAGATGGTATAGCCTCATCAAATATTGGAGGAACTGTAAATACAGTTACAGGTACTCAATCTTCAAATATTGGAGGTTTTACTAATTTAGTTTCTGGGTTCCAATCAACAAATATTGGAGGAGAAAATAATGTTGTTTCTGGAGATAACGCTACTGTAATTGGAGGAGAAAGTAATACGGCTTTTTCTTACGGAGAAACAGTTCTAGGGTTGTATAGTACAACTTATGCTCCGACAAGTGATATAGTTTATTCTAGTACAGATAAATTATTAGTTGTTGGTAATGGTACTTCTACAGGAGCTAGATCTAACGCACTTACGTTACTTAAAGATGGTCGTTTAGGATTAGGAGTTGATGGAAATGCAGCTCAAACAGCAACTTTACATATCAAGCCTCAAACGGCAATAGAGCCATTGAGAGTAGAAGATTTAACAACTGCACAAGCAAATGATACTTCAGTATTGGTTGTTAATCCTGCAGATGGAACTGTGAGGTATGTAAGTTTAGATTCTATAGGTACTATTGATAGTCTTTCTCACTTAAGAACTGACACTTTATCTGTTCACCAAGGAAATTCAGTTAGCAAAGTTGCTTTGGCCAATACAATGGCAGAGATTTATGACGTAACTGGAGGTGATTCATTATTAGATAACTTTGCTGTATTACCGTTTGGAACAGATGGAATTGTAGATGCAAACTTCACAACTAGTGGAAACAGCATTACAGTTACAAAAGCAGGTAGATATAGAATTAGTTATAGAGTTACTATAGAAATGACAGGAGGTAACAATAGATCAACAAGTGAATTCCAATTGACAAATAACAATGTTCTTATTAATGGAACTTTTGCAGGGTCTTATCACAGAAATGATTTATCTAATACAACTTCTGCAACTGTAGTAAAAGTTGTAATGTTGGATGCAGGAGATGTAATAAGAGTAGAAGGAAGAAGAAGCACTGGAGCTGGTCATCTTAAGACTAAAGCAAATGGATCTTCTCTTTTAATTGAAACTCTTTAATAGCTAAACACAAGTGAATAGAAATTATCTCGCTCTTCTTTTTATTTTATTAATTACAATAGGCATGGGAAGCTATGTCTATTTTAAAAAAATAGGTAAAACAAATGATTCCATTTCGGTATTGGAAATTATCCCTAAAAATTTCACATCAGAAATAATAGAGATAACCTCTCCCGGAAATAGTTTAGAAGAGTTATTTAATACAAACCTTATCTGGAAAGAAATAGAAAAATCTTCCAATCTTAAACGATTGGAAGATTTTTGGAATCTATCCGATTCATCTTTTGGAGAAATAAAAAATGAAGCTAAGTCTTTAATTTATTTTGAAGAGGATAAAACCAAAGAGGCATTCTTTATATTAAAATTTGAAGAAATACCTCTAGAGTTAACTATTGATAAATGGAAAACCAAGGTAATGGGAAGCTATTTGTTATTGACCAAAAAAAATAGTTTTTCGGATCTTATCTCAGTAGAAAACGAATCGGCTTCGTTACAAAGTCATTCGGGATTTACCTCAATTTATAATTCAAGAGGGAATGGAGATGGGAAAATAAATGTGTTTCAAAAGAAGAAGGAGGTTTGGTCGGTATTTGATTTAACTTTCTTGCCAGAGCAAATATTTACAAATGGATTTGTTTCGAATTCTACCAATTCAAAGGCATTAAACTCTAACATAGATTTGTCCGTTTTTTCGCTCATTCCTGCAGAATTTGAAACGATAAAAATGAAACATTTTGATTCGGTAAGTCAGTTGAAAATAGATTCGTCTTACTTAGCTTCAAAAAACAAAAGTTGTAATTGCGATATCGCATACACTGCATTAAGTTGGATAGAGTCGCCTTCCGTTTATTTTAAATCTCAATATCAACAAGCAAATTATGCTGTGTTTAAGTTGAGAAGTATTTCGGAGTTTAAAGACAATATAAACTCAATATTGCCAGATAGTTTGAAACTTTATGAAGATGATAATTCTGTAATAAGATCATTTAACAATGCTTTTGATTACAATTCAATTTTCAACTCAACAATGAAATTCAACTATTTTGTAAGGGTAGATGACTACGTTATGTTCTCCGAAGAAAAACTGTTTTTAGAAAGGTTGTTGTTTCAGCAGTTTTCTAAATTTACCATTGCAGACAAAGAAGATTTAAAATCATTTTTAAGAAATAACATCAATAAAAAATCAAGAGAGGTAACTGTTTCTGGTGGGATTAATTATTGGAATTTCGATTTGAAATCGGGAATTGCAATTTCTCAATCTCACATAGAGAGTCAAGATTTGATTTATGAAAGTATGTTGTACTCAAAAGAAATTAATTTGGATGGAGGAAAAACAAATCCAAAATGGAAAATTGACTTTAGTAATCCATTATTTAATGAAATCTATGTGGTGAATAACCACAGAACAAAAGACAAAGATTACATAGTTCAGGATAGTAAAAATGTAATTTATTTCATTACTCCAAATGGAGAAACCAAATGGAAGAAGAACATTGGAAATCCTATTGTAGGAAAAATAAAAAATATTGATATTCTTGGAAACAACAAATATCAATTGATTTTTAATACCAAGAACCAGTTATTTGTTTTGGATGTATTGGGAAGAAATGTTACAAATTTTCCCGTTACAATTTTAGATTCTGCAACAGCAAATGTATCGGTAATGGATTACGATAAGGATCTTAATTTTAGATTTCTTGTTCCAACCACACAAGGGATAAAGAGTATAAATAAACAAGGTGAAATTGTGAAAGGTTGGTTGCAACCAAAACAAACCAATGGAGTAGTGGGAGACATCAATCATTTATTGATTAATAACCTTGATTATATTCAAGTGCAAGACGCTAGAGGAAAATTATATTTCTACAACAGAAAAGGAGAAGTGAGGCATTCGGTTGGTTCGGTTTTCAATAATGAATTAAGCATATTGAAAGGAAGTAGCATTGAGCAAACGAGAGCAATCTTTTTCGATAGCACTAGCAATTCCATTAAAAGACAATTTTTCAGTAATAAGGCTGTGTCTATTTTATTGAGCCCTCAAGAAAAGATAAAAGAGTTTTATTTTGTAGATTTTGATAATGACAACAACAGAGATTTTGTGTTGGTGTTTGAAAACGAAGTAAAGATATATGGTCAAGATTTAATCATTCAAAAAATAATAGAACTGCCAACTAGTATTAGTCAATTCAATATATGGAATGGTGGATACGGATTTTTGAATCAGTTTGGAGATTTAACTATTACCCAAGGAGAGGAAACAAAGGTGATAGAGGGAGCAAATGGTTACCGAATAGATTTTTACAAGAACAAGATTAGAGCAATAATAAAAGGCAATAACGACCTTAAATTACTTCATATATAAATAAACTATGGTTGTAAGTGGATTTACATTTATCAAAAACGCATCAAAATTATACATTCCTCTAAGAGAAAGTATTCTCTCTGTATTGCCTTTGGTAGATGAGTTTGTGATTGCTGTTGGCGATAACGACAAAGATGATACAACTTTAGCTATTATAGAATCTATAGATTCGGATAAGATAAAACTAATTCACACTATTTGGAATACCGAAAAGTATACCAAAAACACGGAGTTTGCTCATCAAACAGATATTGCAAAAGAAGCTTGTAAAGGAGATTGGTTAATTTATATACAAGCAGATGAAGCAATTCACGAAGAGGATTACGGAACAATCAAATCGGCCTTAGAGCAATATAAAGACGATAGCTCTATAGATGGTTTAATGTTTAAATACCGCCATTTTTGGGGAGATTACAATCACTTTCATTTGTCGCATACTTGGTATCCAAAAGAGATAAGAATTATTAAGAATAACCCAAAAATTCACTCTTGGAAAGATGCACAATCTTTCCGAAAATTTGAAGGAGAATTTGGTTATCAACCTACGGATTATAATTCTACGGAATCGGAAAAGTTGAACGTGAAATTACTTGATGCCTACATTTATCATTACGGTTATGTTCGTCCGCCAGAGCTTATGAGTTATAAATCTAAAGTGATGAATAGGACTTACCATGGAAAGAAGGAAGCTGATATTAAATTCAAAAACAATCCAGATGAGTTTGATTATGGACCTCTGAATAGATTAGAGTCATTTAAAGCAACTCACCCTGCAGTAATGCAAGATTGGATGGCAAAGTTTGACTGGAAAGATAAATTGCAATACAAAGGGGCAATAAACCCAAATAGGCCTATTCATCCGCACGAAAAACTAAAGTATAGAGTTACTTCATGGATTGAGAAAAACCTGCTAGGAGGAAGGTTAATTGGAGGGTTTAAGAATTACAACCTTAAAAAATAAGTTATTTTTTAAAACTCAGTTTAAAATTAGTTTCGGGCCCTGCCATCAATTTGGCTAGCTTTTGTGTTCTAGGAAATTGTTCCATTATTATTTTTAATAAAACAGTAATAGGGATTGACATGATCATTCCAGGAACTCCCCAAAGGTAACCCCAGAACATAAGCATTACTAAAATTGCGATAACATTGATAGAGAATGTTTTTCCCATGAAAACGGGTTCTAATATAGCTCCAAATAGTATTTCTACTCCACCAACTACGGCAAAGAATAAGAATAGCATTCCTGGGTTTTCTATTTCTACAAACGCAAATAATGTGATAGCAATTACTGCAATTACAGATCCTATCATTTGTACAAAATTAATAGCAAAGGCAAATATTCCCCAGAAAATTGGGAAACTCACATCAAATGAAATACAGGCAATAGTAAATCCTATACCAGTAAGTAAGCTCATTGCAAACTTTACCACAAGGAATTTAAGAATGTCGTTTTCTATTTTTATAAAGGTCTTTACCGAGGCGTATTCTTGCTTAAATAGTAAATCTTTCATTACTACTTGCAAGTTTACCGAACCTGCCAAAAGCAATACCGTGAAGAACAAGATCATCAATATCATGGTAAGAGTACGGTTTGCAAAACCAAGGATTTTTCCTACATCAATAGATGATTTGTTGGTTTTAAAATAATCCATCAAAACATTGTCTCCGTGTTCTTTGGTCATCCCCAAGTAATCCTCTACGGCTAAGATAGTAGAAGTGATTTTCTCGTTTGCTTTCGAGAAAAACACTTCATCAGTTTGAGCAATTTCTCGGCTAGATAGTTTTATTACTTCTACTCCAATGTAAATACTCCCAACAATAATTCCAATCACAATGAGTAGACTAACTGTTTTGTTCACACCTTTTTTCTGTAAGCCTCTCATTATTGGTAAGAATACCAAAGCAAGAAACATTGAGGCGAAAAGCGGTATAAATATGAAAGACAATATTTTAAGCAGATAAAAAATTACTGGTACAGCAATTACTAGCAATAAAATATTAGTTGTTCTTAAGTCTCTCATGGGTTATTTTTTTTGTAAAACAAATATAGATTTTTTTATTTATTCTGAACCGCCCCAAGTGTCTCTTTATTTCTAAATCATGAAATTAAAGGTTATTAAAGAAATTACTGTAGGTATCCTTAAACTGATAGCCTTCGTCCACTCTAGATTTTGATAGTTTGCTAAACTCTACCAAGGCCCAAAGAATAAACTCTTTCCAGAAATATCTGTCTTTCTTGTCTAAATCGGGTTTGTAAGTATCCAGTAATTCATTTAACGGAGCAACATCATCTAATGTTGTTTTGTATAATTTTTCTGAAGCTTCATCCATCAATTCAAAACCAGATTCATTGAAGAACCATTCTAGTGTATCGGTATAAGGAGTTTTTTCTCCTTCTTTTTCTAATTTTTCAATTTTTGGGAAAGATTTAAGGAATAGAGTTTTTACTGCATCTCCAATGAGAGATAGCGCAACATTTCCTGCACCTTCTTGTTCTCCTTCGTATACCAATTCTACTTTTCCAGTAATAGATGGGATGATTCCCATAAAATCAGACAAACGAACAGCTGTTTTCTTTTCTCCTATCACTAGGCATCTTCTTTCTGCTGCACTCAATAAGTTTTCGTAAGCCGTAATACTCATTCTAGCACTAATTCCACTTTTTGCATCAATGTATTCACTTTCTCTAGCTTCAAAACTAATTTGCTCCAATAAGTCTTTAGCCAATTCAGGAACATAAATTGTTTCGTCTTGGTTGGTATCAAGTTTAGCTTCTTGGTGAGTTATCTTTTTTGCAGTTTCAATATCTTCAGGATAATGAGTCAAAATTTGAGACCCAATTCTATCTTTCAGTGGAGTAACAATACTTCCTCTGTTTGTATAATCTTCAGGGTTTGCAGTAAATACAAATTGCATATCAAGAGGTAATCTTACTTTAAACCCTCTAATTTGAATATCTCCTTCTTGCAATATATTAAACAATGAAACTTGAATACGTGCTTGTAAATCAGGAATTTCATTTATCACAAAAATACACCTGTTTGCTCTAGGAATCATTCCATAATGAATCACTCTGTCATCTGCATAACTCAATTTTAAGTTAGCCGCTTTTATTGGGTCAATATCCCCAATCAAATCGGCAACAGTTACATCTGGAGTTGCTAATTTCTCATAGAATCTTTCGTCTCTGTGCATCCAAGTAATAGGAGTTTTGTCTCCTTTTTCTGCAATTAACTCTTGTGCAAATCTTGAAATTGGATTCAAAGGGTCGTCATTAATATCAGATCCAGCAACTACAGGAATGTATTCGTCCAGTAACTCGGTCATTTTTCTAGCCAATCTTGTTTTTGCTTGTCCTCTCAATCCCAAAAGATTGATGTTGTGACGAGATAATATAGCTCTTTCCAATTCTGGAATTACTGTTTTTTCAAATCCGTGAACTCCTTCAAAAGTTGTTTCTCTTTTTTGAATTTTCTCTCTCAGGTTATTTCTCAATTCATCTTTGATTGATTTTGATACATATCCCGATTTCTTTAATTCTCCTAATGTTTTTATTTTATTCATTCTATCTGTTAAATGTGGTTTGTTCTTTTTCTTTTCTCGATACAATTTTAATCCGTTTCTGCTTTGCTACTCCTTAAAATCATTCGAACTGACAGTTGTTTGTTTTGTCAGTTCGAGTGGTTTGAAATTGCGATAGCTATTTCAAAATGTATCGAGAACTCTTTTTATTACCTAATTCTTTTCTTCCTATTGGTCTCGTAATCTTCAAATATCATTTCACCCAACCCTCTTAGCCCAGTGTAAAATGCTTTTCCTTGGTTGGCTTGAGTAAAATTCTCTACGAATTGCTGTAAGTATGGGTCTTGAGCTATCATAAATGTGGTGATAGGAATTTTTAGTTTCCTTGCTTGTCTTGCTTGCGTGTAGCATTTACCAACTATATAAGGGTCCAATCCATTACTATTCATGTAATATTGTCCGTCAGGCTCTATGACACAACTAGGTTTTCCGTCCGTAATCATAAAAATTTGTTTGTTGGTATTTCTCTTTCTTCTCAGAATATCCATTGCCAATTGTAAACCAGCAACAGTATTGGTGTGATATGGCCCAACTTTTAGGTAAGGTAAATCTGCTATTTTTATTGCCCAAGCATCATTCCCAAATACTAATATATCTAAGGTATCTTTTGGGTAACGAGTTGTAATCAGTTCAGAAAGTGCCATGGCTACTTTCTTTGCAGGAGTAATTCTATCTTCTCCGTATAAAATCATACTGTGACTAATATCAATCATAAGTACAGTACTCATTTGAGCTTTAAACTGAGTTTCTTCCACCACCAAATCTCTTTCGGTAAGGTTAAAATCACCCATTCCGTTATTAATTTGAGCATTCTTTAGACTTTCGGTTAGTGATATTTTCTCTATTCCGTCTCCAAATCTAAATTCTCGTAATTCTCCCGTGTGTTCGTCACCATTTCCTCTGTGTTTAGATTTATGGTTTCCCGAAGCACTTTTTTTAATGTTTCCAAAAATCTGTTCTAGCGCTTTTTGCCTTATCAGTCTTTCTGTTTTTCCTGTAATTACAGGGCTGCCTTTACCGTCTTCATCCAATTCTTCTCGGATGTAGCCTTTGTTTTTTAGGTCTTCAATAAAATCTTCTATGGTATAATCTTCGGTAGTGAGTTCGTATTCCTTGTCCAATTCCCTTAGCCAAGAAATGGCTTCATCAAAATCTCCTGATGTGTGAACGATAAGCTCTTTGAAAACATCAAATAACCGATCAAAAGGGGAGAGGTTTGGTGCTTCGTACTTGGTGAAGTAAAATCCTGTTCGTGTGTTGTTGCTCATATTTAAATTAAGTAGCTAATTGCTACCTCTAATTTAAAACAAAATAATGTGGATTGTGAGGAATATGAATTAGAAATTTAATCGAGAAATTTAATTCAAAAAAAAAGGGGATTAGTTATTTAACTAATCCCCTTTTTTTAAATCAATAACTGTTTAATTATGCGTCAATAGCATCATTAATTCTTCCGTTAATTTCTTCAATAGTTCCTAGTCCATTTACTCCAATAAATTTTCCTTGTTCAGAATAAAAATCTTTCAAAGGTGCAGTTTCATTGTTATAAACAGCCATTCTGTTTCTAATAATATCTTCGTCTTGGTCGTCTTTTCTTTGAGATTCTTTTCCTCTCAATAGCAATCTTTTTACCAATTCATCCTCCTCAACTTCAAGAGCAATCATAGAATTAATCTTCCAACCTTTTTTTGCTAATAATTCATCCAAAGCAATAGCTTGTTCTGTTGTTCTTGGGAATCCATCAAAAATATAACCTTTAGAATTGTTAGATTCATCCAGTTTGTTTTCAATCATATCAATCACCAAAGCATCAGGAACTAAGTTTCCAGCTTCCATGTATTCTTTTGCTTTTTTACCTAGAGCCGTATCGTTTTTCATGTGAAAACGAAACATATCACCCGTAGATAAATGAGTTAAGTCATATTTCTTTTGAATCAATTCTGATTGAGTTCCTTTTCCTGCTCCCGGAGGGCCAAATAAAATTATGTTATGCATTGTATTTTCTTTGATAATATAAATTTCGTCTAAATTTCTTCCAATTTCGTCATAATCTAAACCATATCCAACTAAAAATTCATTTCCCACTTCAAAACCTACGTAATCAATTGGGTATTTTTTTTGGTAAGCTTTTGGTTTAAATAAAAGTGTAGCCACTTTCAAGCTTTTTGGTTTGTTCGAAGATAAATCTTCAATAATGTTTTCTAAAGTAATTCCTGTATCAACAATATCTTCCACGATAATCACATCTGTGTTCTCAATATCTTTATCTAGTCCAAGAACTTTTTTTACATTTCCTGTAGTCTCTGTTCCTTTGTAGGAAGAAACTCTCAAGAAAGCAACTTCACACTCAATATCCAATTGTTTCAATAAATCTGAAAAGAATAGGATAGACCCGTTTAAGATTCCAACCAAAAGAGGTTTTTTTCCTGCGTAATCTTTGTTTATTTGAGCTGCTACTCTGGCAATCTCAATTTCAATTTTTTCTTTGCTAATGAAAGGTAAAAATGACTTGTCATGCAGTTTAATTACTTTATCCATACTCAAAGTTAAAGAATTGATAATTCTAGGCTAACATTTGTTTTAATTGTTTTCATCACTCACTTGTTAATTAAAAAAAAATCTCCCTTTATTTTATGATTTATTATTAAATATTTCCCGATATTTGTTTTCGTAAAAAAACAAACAAATTGGAACACACAAACATTAGTCATTTAGGATATTTTTTAGTATTTCTTTCTTTCGTAACAGCTTTATTTTCATCTGTTTCCTATTTTATCTCTTTCAAGAATAAATCGGACTTAGCTCTAGCTTCACTATGGAAAAAATCGGGTAGAATCAGTTTCTATTTACATGCTATTTCTTTGGTTGGTGTGGTAGTGTTACTCTACGTATTAATTTATGGTCATTTCTATGAATTTCATTACGTTTGGAAATATTCCAATGATTCTATGCCACTCAGGTATTTAGTTTCTTGTTTTTGGGGAGGTCAAGAGGGGAGTTTCTTGTTATGGATGTTTTGGAATGTAGTAATAGGTCTTATTCTTACCAAGACTGCTAAGAAATGGGAAAGTTCAGTGATGTCGGTATTTGTACTTTCACAAGTATTTTTAAATACCATGTTGTTGGGGATTTATGTGTTTGATTTCAAAATTGGAAATAACGTATTCTTATTGACAAGAAACCTACCAGAAAACTTAGGGTTGCCATGGACAGAAATGGCTGATTATATGACTAAAATCCCAATGTTTAAAGATGGACAAGGTCTAAACCCATTGTTGCAAAACTACTGGATGACAATACATCCACCTACTTTGTTTTTAGGATTTGCACTTACTGCAGTACCTTTTTCTTATGCAATTGCAGCATTGCTTGAAGACAAATGGAACGAGTGGATTAAACCTTCTTTATCATGGACTTTTGTAGGAGTTGGAATTCTAGGAATAGGAATTCTTATGGGAGGAATGTGGGCATACGAATCACTTAGTTTTGGTGGATTTTGGGCTTGGGATCCTGTAGAAAATGTATCGTATATTCCTTGGTTAACTTTTGTTGGTGCAGGGCATTTAATGTTAGTAAATCAAAGAAAAAATAGTTCTTTATTCTTCACCTTTATACTTACTTTTTTATCTTTTATTTTAGTACTTTATTCTACTTTCCTTACCAAAAGTGGAGTGTTGGGAGATAGTTCAGTACATTCATTCACAGACAATGGAATGTTGGGACAATTGTTATTCTACATCTTGTTCTTTGTTTGGTTATCAGTATTTATGATGCTTAAAGGAAAACAGCACAAGTTGATGTATACTGTTCTGTCAATATTCTTATTTGTAATGACTTTATTCTCACAAGATCAGGAGATTTTAGGAATGCCACCTTCAGGAATTGTATTTATCTTGGGAACAGTGGTTACCTTAGTTTTTGTGGTGATAGCTTCAGTAAAGTATTTTCCAAAAACAAAAACAGAAGACTCAATGTGGAGTCGTGAGTTTTGGATGTTTATGGGGAGTTTGGTGTTGTTTATTGCTTGTTTCCAGATTTTTGTAGAAAACTCTTACCCAGTTTGGAACCGTTTGTTTGGATTGAACAATGCAGGACCAGAAAATTTATTGCAACATTATAATGTAAGGCAAGGAGCTTTTGCAGTATTTGTAGCTTTTTTCGTAGGATTTGGACAATACCTAAGGTATAAAGGGAAGTCTTTTTCTATTTTTATAAAGCAAATTTCACTTTCACTTATTGTGTCTATTGTATTGACTGCGGTTAGTTTGATGATATTCAAATTTAGAGGAAATGATTTCTCTAATACAGAAACTACTGTTTACACAGCTTTATTATTTACTTCTATTTATGCAGTGATAGGAAACTTAGATTATTTCATCCGTTTTTTAAAAGGAAAATTAAACTTTGCTGGTGCATCAATTGCTCACATTGGGTTCGGATTGATTTTGTTTGGAGCATTAATATCTAATTCTCAAAGTAAAAAATTATCGCACAACAAAGGTGGTAAGTTCGATTTAGCCTCATTAAGTGAGACTTTTGAGAATAACGAAGATGTACAAATCACTTTAGGAGATACCAATTACATGAGAGAGTATTTTGTTTCTTACAGAAGCAGAAAACAAGAAGGAATAAATATTTTTTATGAAGTAGATTATTTTCAACCTATACCTGTTTCTTACGAAAAAGGAGACGAAGTTTCTTATAACGGAAGCTATTTTGAAGCAAAGGAATCATACACAGTATCAGAAGATTTATTTTTAGAAAATATTTCTTATTGGAAACCAATTGACGAAACAAAAGGGGCAGTAAAAGAATGGACAAGTCATACTGTAGGGGAGAAATTATTTACATTAAATCCATTTGTTCAAATCAATGAAAAATTTGGAAATGTAGCAGAGCCTTCTACCAAACATTTTCTAAGTCATGATGTATTTTCTCATATTAAATATCCAGATCCAGGAATATTTGAAGGAGTAAATAATGGGCTAATGCCTTATGAGAATTATATTGCCGAGGCAGGGGATTCTATCGTGACGACTTTTGGATTGGTAAAAATCAATTCCTTTAAAGATACTTTGTACAAGGGGACAGATAAAGTTGGTATCATTAATTTGACAATAAAAGATTATCAAAAGAGGTTACCAGATGTATCTCATGAATTGTATTATTTAATTAAAAGTGATTCTACCCTTTATCCTCTTAATTCGATTGACGATAAAGAGTATGGAATGAAGATAACGTTAACAAATGTTGGTCTTAATAATTTTGACGAAAGTTCAATTGCACAACCAAGAAAAGTATCTCTTGATATCACAGGAGATGAGTTTATCATTATGCAAGCCAAGACTTTTCCGCTTATCAATTTACTATGGTTAGGATGTATCCTAATGTTAATCGGTTCGATAATGGCAGTGTTCTATAGGGTTAAAAGATCCAAATAAAGGATTGTGATAAGTTAAAACTAGAATCCTCTCTTTTTAAGATGGGATAAAGGACTGTGTTATATAGAGGTTTTCGAAGGAATAGATTTTTGTTTTTTCGTCAACAAACTAATTTTTGTAAATTACATAATAATTAACTCTATGCTAAAAAAAATTACTCTTATTGGATCTGGAAATGTAGCTCACAACTTGGGTCACGCATTTATTTCTCACGGTTTGGAGGTGGTAGAAGTATATAGTAGAACGAGTAAAAATGCTAAAGGATTGGCTCAATTACTTAAAGCTGATTTTACTTCAGATTTATCTAAGATTAATAAAGAAAGTGATTTGTATATCATTGCATCCAGTGATGATGTTATTAGTGAGATTACAGAACAACTTAATCTTAAAGACAAGTTGTTGGTTCATACTTCGGGTAGTGTAGGGATTGACGTTTTGAAAAGCGCCTCTAAAAATTACGGTAGTTTTTATGCCTTACAAACGTTTACCAAATCTCATTTAGCAGATTTTTCTCACATTCCTTTTTGTATAGAAGGAAATACAAATGAGAACCAAAAAGCTTTAATGGAATTGGCAAAAAAAATGAGTTCTAAAGTAATTGAAATGAGTTCTGCTCAAAGGCAAAAATTACATTTAGCGGCTGTGTTTACTTCCAATTTTGCAAATTACATGCAAATAATAGCACAAGATATATGCGAAGAGCAAGAAGTAGATTTTGATTTATTGAAACCTTTGATAAAAGAAGTTTACGAGAAGAATTTAATTCAAAAAGCAGAGAATAACCAGACGGGACCTGCTAAAAGAGGAGATGAGTTTACAATGCAAAAGCATCTTGATTTGATGAATGGAGATGTGAAAAAACAGGAATTGTATTCCTTAGTTTCGGAAATGATAGGGGAAAGATTTAACTCAAAAAAAATAGATGGCTAAGAAACGAATAGTAGATGAAAGTACAGTGGCTTCAAATCCTGGTAATGTTGTTTTTAATCCATTAGTTTGGTTGAAGTTTCATACAAAATTGACTTACGGAGTACTTTTTACAGTTTTGCTTATTGCAGTTTTAATGACATTCGCTTCTTTTTGGCTTGTACTGCCTGCTCTTGTGGTTTTTCTACCAAAAGTAAACTATTTTCTGAGGTATAAAAAAGAGCATTTCCTATTTGGAGACTCCAATGGAGGTATTGTAATCTCGGATGATCCTAAATTGGTAGCTGTAACAACTAACTTATCTAAATATGGAGGAAGTTATCCTGTGGTAAAAATTATTGATTACAAGGGCAAATCTATACTTGGAGAGCGAATTGGTACGGTAGCATTATACTTTGGTTCGGAAGATGAAGGTTGTCCTCATTGGATAGGATTTGATCCTGTTCCGATAGAATATGCTACAGGAAATAAAAAAGAGATACAAGCAGCTATTGAAAGTTACGAAAATAGCCAATGGACAGAGATAAAAAAAAGACTAAAACAAGTTCCTACTCCCTATCAAAAGGGGCTTTATAGAATTGAAGAAGAGAATTCTGACTGGGCCATAGAAAACGATTAATTTTTTAAATACATAAGATGACAAAACTAAGCTATAAACAAAAACTAAACGAAATAGAAGCTGTATTCCTAGATGTGGATGGCGTGATTACTGATGGAAAATTAATAATGCATCCTTCGGGAGAATTTTTGAGAAATATGAGTACTCGTGATGGTTATGCTATGAAAAAAACGGCACAAAGTGGCATTCATGTATTTATTATCTCTGGAGGAAATTCAGAAAGCATGAAAAGGAGATTGGAGTTTTTGGATACTACCGAAGTTCACATGGGTGTGAAAGATAAAGTTGCTGTATTGAACACAATTTTAGAAAAATATAACCTGACTAGTAATCAAGCTTTGTACATGGGAGATGATATTCCAGATTATGCTGTGATGCAAGAAGTAGGAATTTCTGCTTGTCCCAAAGATGCTTGTACCGAGATATTGGGAATTGCAGATTACGTTTCGCACAAAAAAGGCGGAAATGGAGCCGTAAGGGAAGTGTTGGAGCAATTATTGAAAATTAAAGGAAAGTGGATGGATGAATTTATAACTCAATCCAATTAATTGAAGTTTAAAAATTTCATACCGCTTTTTGTCGTCCTGATTAACTTTAGTGCTTTTTCTCAAGAGAATAGTTGGAAAGCTTTGGGACCATTTTTTGGAAAATCCAATACGCAAGAATACATGCACAGTATGGGCTTGGTAAATGCAGTTTTGACTAATCCTAAAGACGAAAATGAAATTATTATGTCTACCAATTCTTCAGGTATTTGGAAAACAAAAGACAATGGAACCACTTGGAAATGTGTAACCGATAAAGAGGCTTTTTTACCAGGGATGGGAATTAAAACTTTTAGTGTAAATCCATTTAACCCAAACGCGATAATGGCGGGTGGAGGTAATTATTGCTATGGAGATGATAATTATGGAGGAGTTTTATTATTATCTAAAGATAGAGGAGAAACATGGACGAAAAGCATAAGTTTTGCTAAAGTTTTTGAAGGGAAATTGGTAACGAAAGTTGTCTATTTGAACAATAAAGAATTGTTTGTTTTGACAAACGAAAGTCTTTTTAAATCCATTGACTCTGGTGCAAGTTGGGAAAAACTATTTGAAGTAAACGTTTCTCAAAACTATATAGATAATAAAGATCAAGCTTTAATAGATTTTGAATGGTTTGAAAACGGAGCTATTTTTATTAGTTCTACCCACAGCTGGGGAGCGAAAGGGAATTTATTTAAAAGTAAAGATGGAGGTGCAACTTGGGAAAATTTACTAAAAACCAAAGAGTTTGATAACCTTTACGAAAATCATATTTTGTTTGTAACCATGACCAAGCCTGTAAATGGGAGTATGTACGTGGGAGTTGGTTCTGGTGGAGATGTGCAGTTGTTTAAGACAAAAAATAAAGGAGAGAGTTTTTATAAAAGTGGTATTATTTCTACACGTAATCCGTCTATTGACGCAAAGGCAGGCAAATTTGAAATGGAAATTTCTGTTTCCAATCCCAATCAACTTTATATTGGATCCATAGATTTATTTGTTTGGGATAGTATCAATAATTTGAAAAAGCTTTCGCCAGGAGGAAATATTTCCAAAGACGAACATGATGATATTCGATTTTTAGAAGTATTGGAAAGAGAAGGTAAAGAAGTATTGGCCATGGGAAATGATGGGGGAGTTACTTTATACGACTCTGAAAGTAACAGATTTGAAAGTTTGAATGGATTTAATTTGCCTACTTTACAAGTTTATAATTTAGCAATTTCGCAGTTCGACTCCAACTTTATGATGTACATAGGAACTCAGGATAATGGGACTTATGAATATAAAAATAAAGACTGGAATTTTGTAACGGGTGGAGATGGTGGAGGAAATGCCATGGATGATAGAGGGTATTTGAGGATGAATTCGATAAACTCTACATTGGTTACGTACAATGGGAAATTAAGGCGGTATTTCACACCTACTCATCAATTTTCATCCTGGTTTATCGATTTTCCTGTAGAGATTTCTAAATCGGATTCAGTTATTTTATTTGGCTCTAAAAAAAGAGGTGATGTGGAAGGAGCAAGATTATTTATTCAAAATTTGAATGAAAAAAATAACGGAGGAATTGAAGTGAAAGGAATGAATAATATTGGAGAAATTGCGATAAGTAATTCTGATCCAGCATTGATTTTTATTGCCGAGGGAGATTTTTGTGACGGAAATAATGGATGTAATAAACTGATGAAAACAACAGATAAAGGAAAATCTTTTGTCAATTTATCGAATGCCCAAGTTTATCCTCATCCAGATGATTTGATAACTAGAGGAAGAGATACCACAACTTTGAGGCAATTATTGGGGTATAGAAAAGTAACTGATATAGAAATTGATCCTTATGACAATGAGGTGATTTATGTTTCCCTTAATGGAAATTTTAAACCACAAACTTGGACAAAGAATTGGGAGTATTACAGAGTCTTGAAATCTGAAAATGGGGGAGAATCTTGGACAAATCATTCTTATGGCTTGCCAATTACTCCAATTTATGCGTTATTGAGAGACGAACGAAATGATTTCGGATTGTTTTGTGGAGGAGACGAAGGAATGTTCTATTGCGATAATAGCAATGGGTTTTGGAAACTAATGGAAACCGGATTTCCTAAAAATGTAACAGCTACCGATATTAAACTTAATTATTGCCAAAGTAAACTGTATGTTTCAACTTATGGAAGAGGGGTTTTTGGAGTGAAATTGGAAGTAGAAAAAGGGAGTCAAGAAATTAATAAGAACGAAACTTGGAGCTCTTATCGATTTGTAAAAAGAGATATAGAAGTAAAAAGAGGTAATACCTTAACCATAACAACAGATATTGCAATGGCTCCAGGAACTTCTATTGTTTTACACCCAAAATCAGAATTGATGATTGATGGGGCTAAAGTAAGTTCTAATTGCTTGGAGTCTTGGGATGGAATTGAGATAAAAGAAAGTAAATTTTTGTTTTTCTTTAAAAGAAAGAAAGGCAAAGTGATATATAAAAATGGAGGTGAAATAGTGAATGCAAAAACTGTTTTATAATCGTTTTAATAATAATAAACTATGAATTACAAATTAAGTACGGAGAATAAGAATCAGCATTATTTGGATATTGAATTCAATGCCAAAGTAAAAGAAGAGGTTACAACAATTCAGTTGCCAGCATGGAGGCCAGGAAGGTATGAGTTGGGTAATTTTGCAAAAAACATACAGCAGTTTACTGTCACTGATGAAAACGGAAAAGAGCTTAGTTTTTCTAAATCAACCAAAGATAGTTGGGAAGTAGAAACCAAGAATGCCAAAGAAATAATAGTGAGATACAATTACTATTCAATTGATTTTAATTCGGGTTCTACCTACTTGGATGAAGAGGTTTTGTATGTAAATCCGGTTAATTGTTTTGTTTACATTCCTGCACAGATTAATGAAAAATGTACAGTAGAAATTCCTAAAGGAAAAGAAGAACAAATTGCTTGTGGCTTAACTTATAAATCAGGTAAAATAGTTGCCGATAGTTTTCACGATTTGGCAGATACTCCGTTCCTTGTGAGTAAAAACCTACAAAGTGAAACCTATGATAGCAATGGGGTGAAATTCTTTGTGTGGTTTTATGGAGAGTGCAAACCCGATTGGAAAAAGACGATTAGAGATTTTAAAAAGTTTACTGATTTTCAAATAAAAGTCTTTGGAGATTTTCCTGTATCAGAATATCATTTTATTAATATAATTAAGCCAATTAAAGCTTATCACGGAGTAGAACATACCACCTCTACAATAATTACATTGGGGCCAAGTTACGAAGTGATGGAGGCTAGGTATGTAGATTTACTGGGAGTAAGTTCTCATGAACTATACCACACTTGGAACATAAAAAACATTAGACCAAGTGAAATGAATCCCTATGATTATAGCCAAGAAAATTATTCTAAATTAGGATATGTGGCCGAAGGAGTTACCACTTATATGGGAGATTTGGTGTTGTATGAATGTGGAGTTTTTGATAAAGAACAATACATTATTGAGCTTAATCAATACTTGAAAAAGCATTATAATAACGGAGGAAGATTAAATAAATCGGTAGCAGATTCTTCTTACGATACTTGGTTGGATGGTTACGAAATGGGAGTTCCAGATAGGAAATCATCTATTTATACCGAAGGTTCTTTAATTTCTTTCATGATAGATATGAAAACAAGAGAAGCAACCAATGGGAAGAAAAACCTACATACAATTATGAAATTGATGTATGAGCGATTTGGAAAAAAAGGAATTGGCTACACAGAAGAGAATTACAAAGAATTGATAGAAGAGGTGAGTGGGATTTCATTTACAGATTTTTTCAATGCATTTGTGTGGGGAACAAACGAATTTACAAGTGAACTGAAAAAATGCTTTAAGATTGCAGGTTTCGATTTAGAAAAAACAAAATCCGAATTGGCATCAGAAAGAAGAGGATTGCTGACAGTAGAAGGAAAGAAAGGGATGAAAGTTGTGCACGTACAAAAAGAGTCTGCAGCTTACCTTGCAGGTCTTTCTAGAGCCGATATTATAGTTTCAATCAATAATTACGCAATCAAAGGAGATTTGGATAGTTGGTTACACTATTTTGAAGGAGAAGATGTGGAGTTACGTGTGATTAGAAATAACAAAGAGAAGGTAGTTTCTTTACCTAAATCTAATTCATCTCAATTTTGGGAGTATTTAGTGAAATAAAGTTGTTTGCGACTGTTTTTGATTACTTTTGTATCAATATTTAACCTACAATTAATAGATGAAAGCAACCCGTTACAAGTCTAATTTTTTGAGCCTGAGAAAAACGGTATTGTTTTTCTCTGTAGCTGTTTTTAGTTTTTCTCAGTTCTCCTGTACAGATACTTCTGGAGAGGAAAAGGAAATTGAACAAACACCAATAGAAGAGGTGATTGAGGCGAATAAAAAAGAAGTGTTTGGATTGTTTAATAAAGAGGTGTTTGAAAATTCAACTGATTTATTTCCCGATTCTATAACTCTTACTTCATTGGTAAAGCAACTCTATATTGCGCCAAAAGCCTTGTGGAGTGACACTACTATTTTAAATTCTACAGCATTAAATTTCATAGAGATTGTGAAGAATGCTAGTTATTACGGTTTAGATTCTAGTTTTTATAACCTAGATGAATTAAAAAATCTGAAGGCAAGTTTGATTAGTAAGCCAGGGGATAAACAATTATTGAGCAAAGCAGAATGGGAATTTTCTAAAGCAAGTATAGAGTTTTTTACTCATCTCAAATATGGGTTTGTCAATCACGAACAATCTGATTCTTTATTTTATCAATTGAAAATAGATTCTTTGAAAAAAGAAGATGTAGCTCAAATTTATCAAGGAATAGTAAAGAACGAAATTCCTGTAGCTATTGAAGAATTGGAACCTTCATTTTATGAGTACAAAAATCTTGTAAACTCTTGGAAATCTTTCTTAGCCAATAAAACGATATCAAACGATAAGATAACAGTAGAATCCTTGAAGGTTGACTCTGCAGAGACCTACTCCAAAACAAAGGAAGCATTAATGTTGTATGGGTATTTGGACACGAGTGTGGTAAAAACAGACAGTGGTTGGATTGCCGTTTTAAAACAATTTCAATTGGATCATGGATTGCAAAATGACGGAAGAGTGGGAAGTGCATCAGCTTATGCTTTATCTAGAAGTAATGAAGATAGATGGCTCTCGGTTATGTCTTCTTTAGAAAAGCTGAAGTGGGAAAACAAACAGACTAAATCAATATTATATGCCAATATTCCTGCTTATTCTTTGAAAGTGGTAAAGAATAATGAAATAAAGCAGCAATACAGAACTGTAGTGGGAAAAATGGCTAATCGTACCCCAGAGTTTAATGCAAAGATGTCTTATTTGATTGTGAATCCTTATTGGCATATCCCAAATAGTATTTCGAGTAAAGAGATTCTACCAAAATTGAGAAAAGACTCTACATTGGCAAGTAAAAAGGGCTATAAAATAATGGATAAAAACAGAAATGTGGTAGATCCAAAAACAATTAATTGGGATAAAGTAACTCAGAGTTCGTTCAATTATAGAATATCGCAAGTGAAAAGTGGAGGGACAGCTTTGGGAAAAGTGAAGTTTATTTTTGCTAATAAATACAGTATATATTTTCACGATACACCTTCCAAAAGATTATTTAAAAATGATATTCGTGCATATAGTCACGGATGTGTGAGGGTGCAAGATCCATTAAATTTAGCTTCTTATATTTTGCAAGAGCAAGACTCTGTAATGACATTAGATTCCGTAATTAACTTGGCTAAAACGGGAGTTCAAAAACGATTTAATGTAGATACCAATATGATGGTGTATTTAACCTATCATTCTGCAGAGGGAACAAACGAAGGAGGAATTAAGTTTTTTAGAGATATCTATAAAAAGGAATCTGCTTTAAAAAAGGAGATTAAGAATATTGTTCAAGAAAATCAGAATAAAAAGAATCAATAAATTCATTCGTTTTTATCAATTTAGATTTTTTTGCGTAGTTTCTGTCTTTACCGTAAATGAATAAACAACTTCCGTTTTTTATCATATCTACTATTGTTTTGTAATTGTCGTGTGGCAAAGCAGGGCAACCATAACTTCTTCCTAGTACATTACCGTTTTGGTGCAAAAACTCTTCGGTAGCATAATCAGCAGAGTGAATAACAACTCCTCTTTCAAAAGCTTTATTATTTGAATATTCTAAGCCGTGTAGCTTAAGTGAATAATCATATTTACCATTGTAAATTAATCCTGTTGTATAAAAACCCAAACTGCTCATTCTCGATTCAGACTCGTTAGAGAATTTATTAGCCATTAATTGACCAGAGTTTTTTCCGTGTGCAATTACAGTTTGAAATGCAATTGTTTTGCTTTCCATATCGATAATAAAACACCTTTTTTTATTGCTAGGTTGAGAGAAATCAATAATAGTTAAGTAGCTAGTATTGCTAAGCTTATTATTGTTTTTTAATGCGTAATAACCTTTTAGCCCTTTAGCAAATAGCTTGTAGTTTAAATCTTTGTTATCCAAACAGTCGTAAAAAGATTCTGCATAGGAATCAAACGCCATTAATTTGGATGAAATTGAAGCAATAGGGTTCTCTGTTTCGTCCGATTTAGGAATAGCTTCCATAGTTGTGCTATTGATAAAAAGTAATAAAAGGGGAATTAAAATAAGTTGCTTCATTAGTTGGAACTAGATTTTTAGAAAGGTCAAAGGTACTACATGTAAGTTAGACTTGCAAAATTTATTAATTACGTGAAATATTTAACAATTACGGAGTGCCTCTTTCTGTTTGTATTATTATCTTGAATTTATTTTTCTTAGCAATTTTAATCAAATATATTGCATTTTCATACCCACTATTACTATCAGCATATAGGTTTAATATTTTTGTTTCTAATGAGTCGGATAAGTGGAGGATGGTTTGCTCAATGTCGTCCTTTTCAATTAATTTATCTTCTACATAAAATTGATTGTCGGCAGTAATATATACATCTATCGAATGTGCGCTCTTTTCATTAGAAATTGGTAGTTCTACTTCTACATAATTAGGAGTGTGGTGGTTTTTTGTGTCTAGTGAGTTGCATCCCAATAAGAACAAGTTGATTATTAAAAAGAGAATAGGTTTTATATTTTTCATAAAATACAATTAAGCTAAGTTATGTATGAAAAGTAAAGTGTAGACAACAGCAAAGAACATAAAAAGGAAATTCATACCGTAACTTCCAATTTTGAAGATTAATTTTTGTGGGATTTGATACATAGGATAATAAGCAAATTGAGTGAATACTTTTCCTACCCAATAAAGAGCGATTAATCCGGTAAGAGCAACTGCAAGGTTAGATTGATTTTTTAAATCCTCAGGGATAAGAATAGCAATAAGCCCGAATGAGAAATTAAGTCCAATGATGTATCGTCCGTAAGTTTTTACAATCTCTTGGTTAAGCGGGTTTAGTTGTTTCATATCTGTGTACCAGTCAAATACTTTGTGACGGATATAGGGGTAAACCAAAGCCGTGAAAATTTGTCCTAATCCTCCCGCAATAATTATCCAAGTAGGTATGTGAATGTCCATTAAGTTGATTTTTTTAATCTCTAATAAATAACAAGTTACCAATTAATTATAACATAAGAAACTTTGATAAAATAGTTGATTGTTTTTAATAAAAACGGACAACCATAATAGGTAGTTTTATTGCAGTTTAACTCAACAAATATGAATAATAATATAGCTAAATTATTGGGTTGAATAGATTAGTTTTTTAATTATATTTGCTAGAATATACTAAAAAAATGGCACGTATTTTTAATAGATATTTAGATAACCTAGAAAGACAGACTGGAAGGTTAAAAATGAGTTTTTACCAAAGTAATCTTATTTATTTTTATTGTAATTAAAAGAGTCGTTAATCGTTAAATAAGAATTAAGATATTAAAATTATGAAAAAAGCATATATAGCAGGAGGGTGTTTTTGGGGGATGGAAGAATTGTTTCGAGTAAGACCAGGAATACTGGATACAGAAGTTGGATATATTGGAGGTGAAAATGATAACCCGACTTATAAATACCACCCAGGACATGCAGAAGGAATAGAATTAACTTATGATGAGTCTATTACTGATTTTAGACAAATTTTGGATTATTTTTTTAGAATTCATAATCCTACTACTGTTGATCAGCAGGGAAATGATAAAGGTTCTAGTTACAGGTCTGCAATTTTTATTCAGAATGAAGAAGAAAAGAATACTGCCATAGAAGTAATGAAAATTGTTGATGAATCGGGTAGATGGGATGGTAAAGCAGTGACTACCTTAGAGCCAATTGCAACTTTCTGGCAAGCAGAACCAGAGCATCAAGATTATTTAGTAAGGAACCCAGAGGGGTATACTTGCCATTTTGAAAGATTTGGGAGTTTTATTTAATAATTCGTTCAAATACTACTTAGGTAATTACACTTAAATTAGCTATGAATTAACTCAATTTAATTCGTAGTTAATTCTTTTTTTTTGAAATAAAATGAAAAATTGACATTCATTTTCTATGTAAAGCTTTGTATTTTAATTTATTGAGGGCTTTTTTCTTGCAAAGGAATTTAACTGTTAAATAACAACTATAAAATATTTATTGGTTAATTTTGTTAATGGTCAAAAAACTACTTTTCATGTTGATTCTGTCTCTGTTTGTTGGAACAGGGTATAGTCAATATTACAACTCAGCACAAATATTAAATATACATAATAATAAACTAGCTATGGAGGGCGATATGTACCTCGATACGGTTAATAAGGATTATTATATTGGACTTACCAACGGAAGATTGGCTGGAATAGGAGATGATCAAGACATTGATAGTATTGTTGTTTTTAATAACAATGATCAATTGGCAGTTTATATATCTGGAGGAAAAGCTGATACAATTGATTTTAGGTATATTCTTGATGTTTGGATAGATTCTAATGAAAACATACTAACCAACAACAGTAAGGACCAAACCCTAAACGGGATAAGAAACATTGCCATAGGAAAAGATGCAATGGGAAACCCAAATGGAATTTCTCGATACAAAATTGCAATAGGTCACGAAGCCATGCAAAATGATTCTTCGTTAAATAATTCTTATAGTAATGCTATAGGTTATAGAGCGGCTCATAATAACAAAGGAACTTATCTTAATGCTTTGGGTTACGAAGCAGGTTATGCAAATTCTCAAGGGCATTCTAATGTGATTGGGCAAAGCACAGGATATAACAATGCTGGGTATATGCTTAATGCAATAGGAACAGAAGCCGGATATAATAACAAGGGAAATTATAACATTGCAATAGGAAATTATGCTTTAAGAAATAAAGTATTCTCGAGTAATTATGTTAACGCAATTGGATATGAAGCATCTTACAATGATTCTACAACAGGATCTAGTTATGTAAATACTTTAGGTTTTCGTGCAGGATATCAAAATAAAGGAAGTAATACTAATGCGTTTGGTTCTTACACAGGATATAATAATAAAGGAAATCATTTGAACGCAATAGGGGACAGTGCAGGATTTAACAATATTGGTTATATGCATAATGCAATTGGTCGCAATGCTGGATATAACAATAAAGGAGCTTATAACATAGCTTTAGGGACATATGCTTTGGCAGATCAACAAAATAAAGGAAATTATATAGTGGCAGTTGGTTATGAAGCTTCAAGATATGATTCATCTATAGGATCTAGTTTTGTAAATTCAGTTGGATACCGTGCCGGATATAAAAATAGAGGGAGGCAAGTAAACATGATGGGGTATGAATCTGGTTATAACAACACAGGAGATAATTTAAATGCATTTGGTTATAGATCTGGATTTAACAATACTGCAAATTATTTGAATGCCTTTGGAGACAGTGCAGGATATAACAACCAAGGTTATATGCTTAATGCAATAGGATATGCAGCAGGAGGAAACAACAAAGGAAGTTATAATATTGCAATAGGAACTAGAGCACTTCATGATCCGCAATTATCAAATTATAGACTTGCCATAGGTTATCAGGCAGGAATGAAAGATTCTACTTCTGGAAGTTCTTATGTAAATTCTATAGGGTATGAATCGGGATATCAAAATAAAGGAACACATAGTAACTTGTTTGGATTTCAAACAGGGTATAATAATAAAGGATCACACCTAAATGCAATTGGTTATAAAGCGGGATATAACAATAGTGGGAATAACTTAAGTGCATTAGGATACGAATCAGGATATAATAACTTAGGTGCAGGAAATATTGCAATAGGAGATTCTGCATTAAGAGATCAAAAAGGTTTAGGAAATTATATCATTGCAATAGGGAGAGAAGCTGGTAGGTATGATTCTACAATTGGTACAGCTAGAGTTGTTTCTATTGGTGATCATGCTGGTTATAATAACAAAGGTTCTATCTCTAGCATGATAGGAGCATATGCAGGATATAATAACAGAGGATATATGTTGAGTGCATTTGGATTTGAAGCAGGGTACAACAATACAGGAGATTATAATGTTGCATTTGGTAAAAATGCCTTGTCCGATCCAGTAGGTGAATCTAATTATATAGTAGCAGTGGGATATGAAGCGGCAAGATATGACGAGACTGTTGGAAATAGCTATATAAATAGTATTGGAGCTTATGCAGGATATAGAAATTCAGGGATTATGCTTAATGCATTTGGATTTGAAGCTGGGTATAACAACAAGGGAAATTATAATAATGCAATAGGTAGTTATGCTTTGAAAAACAAAAAAACGAGTTCCAATTTCAATACTGCAATAGGATATGAAGCTATGCATAATGACTCCTCTTTAGGAAACAGTTATAACAATGCAATAGGATATCAAACGGGTTATTATAACAGAGGAATATATAACAACCTAATAGGTACTGAAGCAGGAAAGAACATGATTGGTAGTTATAATAATGCCATTGGAACAAATGCAGGGATGCAATTTAATGGTAGTTATAATATTGCCATTGGAGCAAATGCAGGATCAATAGCAACAGGTGAACGTAATATTTTTATAGGTGCTAATACGGGAAGTGCTGTTACAACAGGAGATTACAATATTTTTATTGGAAATGAAGCAGGTCCATCTGTAGCAAATGGATTAAGTAATCAATTATATATTGCAAACTCAAGTGGTGTGCCCACCCTATATGGAGATTTAGTAACTAGGAGAGTGGGAATTAATACAACCGCACCAACTAGCAATTTATCTGTTAACGGAACGGCCAATAAAACAGGAGGAGGTTCTTGGGCAGCCTTTTCTGACAGAAGATTGAAAAAGAATATAACTCCTTATGCAGAAGGAATGGATTTATTGAATAAAGTAAATGTAGTTTCTTTTCAATATAATAATACTTACCAAAGTTTGTTTGGAGAAAATAAAGAGGTGCAAGGAGGAAAAAGGTATGTAGGAGTTATAGCACAAGAGTTAGATGAGATTTCACCAGACATGGTAAATGAAGTAGAAGTTAATGGAGAAACATACCTTGAGGTAGATCCATCCAAGTTTACCTATACACTTATTAATGCGGTTAAAGAGCACGACAAAAGAATAGAAGAGATAAAGAGAGAGATAGAAGAGTTAAAGAACCAATTAAAAGAAAAATAAAGTTGAAGACACCTTATTTACATATCGTTTTATTGGTCATATTTATGGTTTTAATCTCTGCTGAGGTTAAAGCTCAATTCTATACGCCAATACAAATTCAAACTATTCATGATAACAAACAAGCCTACGAAGGCGATATGTATCTTGATACAGTTAACAAAGATTACTACATAGGAATTACTACCGGAGAATTAAAAATAATGTCTGATGATCAGGGTATTGATAGTATTAGAATATTAATGCCACAAAGAGAACTAGTAATATATATTAGCAATGGAGATGCAGATACAGTAGAAATGGATCCAGCTAATGATGTATGGATTGATGTAAATGGTAATATTCTTAGCAGAAATTCTCAAAGCCAAACATTAAATGGAACTAATAATTTGGCATTAGGGTATGAGGCAATGACCAATGGTGCAGGAGCTTCTTCTTATAAAATGGCAATAGGATATCAAGCAGGGAGATATGATGTTTCTGTGGGAGACGTATATGTAACAGAATTAGGAACTCAATCAGGGTATAATAACCAAGGTAAGTTTATTAATGCATTTGGTTATCAATCTCTTTATAACAATACAGGAAATGTAGTAACAGGGATTGGTTCTTTTGCAGGTTTTGACAATATAGGAGATTCATCTTTTGTTATGGGGTATCAATCTGCATATAACGGTAAAGGATCAAATAATTTAGCTATTGGTTCGTACTCATTAAGAGACCCAGTTAATGCATCTAATTATATTACGGCAATAGGATATCAAGCAGTTCGATTCGATTCTACAATTGGTGATAGTTATTTAACAGCTTATGGTACCAATGCCATGTATTTGAACAAAGGGAAATATATAAATGCAATGGGTAATACTGCTGCATATAGAAATAAAGGGCATCATAATACTATGGTAGGTTCATCTTCAGGACAAGAAAATAGAGGAAGTTATTCCACTTTTTATGGATACCAATCGGGTTATCAAAATAAAGGAGACAATAATTTAGCAATTGGGATGTATACTCTAAGAGACGCAAGGCAAAAAGCTAATTTCGTAATGGCTATTGGTCAATATGCGTCTAGATTAGATTCATCTGAGGGAGATGCTTATAATTCTTTTATAGGGTACTATGCAGGTTATCAAAATAAAAGTAAACAATTTGTAGGGATAGGATATAGGTCGGGATATAATAACAGAGCAAGTAGAGTTACAGCTCTTGGTCCGAATGTATTATTTGAAGGTAAAGGAGAAAAAATTGTAGCAGTAGGAAATTCTGCCGGTTATACAAATGAAGGAAGTTACTTAGTTGCTTTTGGTCATGTAGCCGCTCGAAACAACAGAGGAATGCATAACCTAGCTATAGGAATGTATACTTATTACCAAGGGTTAAAAGCAAATCACATTGTAGCACTAGGACATTATGCAGCAAGTAGAGATTCATCTTTGGGAGATGCCTATGTAAACTCTATAGGATACTACACAGGGCATAACAATAAAGGTACTTATGTAAATGCATTTGGATCAAGATCTGCTTATAATAACACAGGGGATTATATTTCAAATTTTGGTTATCAAACAGGGAGGTACAATACAGGTAATCATTTAGTCGCATTTGGTGCTCAAGCAGGATTTAGAAATAAAGGAGATAATAATGTTTCACTAGGGACAATTAACTCTTATGATAAAGTAGGTGATGGAAGCGAACTTGTTTCTATAGGGCAATATGCATCAAGGTATGATTCTGTAAACGGTATTTCACAATCTAATGTGATAGGTTATTATGCAGGTTATGCAAATGCAGGAAGAGGAATAAATACGGTCGGTTCAAACTCGGCTTATTTCAACAGAAATGATAGTTTAAATGCGTTTGGTTACCAAGCAGGATATAGAAATAAAGGAAAAAATAATATTGCAATCGGTTCATATGCCATGAGTGTACATGCAGGCGAAGGAAATTACATTACGGCAATAGGTCATTATGCAGCAAGATATGATTCTACATTGGGAGATGCATTTAGTATTGCAATTGGTATTTACTCTAATTATTACAACAAGGGTAAATTTGTAAATACATTAGGATACCAATCGGGATTTAGAAGTAATGGAGATCATCATAACTTAATTGGTCATTATGTACAATATGATAAAGTTTACGAAGGTAAGTATAACAATGGTATAGGTTTTCAAGCATTAAGAATAGATTCTACCGAAGTAGGATATGTAAATGCAATTGGTTATTCTGCTGGTTATAGAAACACAGGAGATTATGCGGTACTAATTGGAGCAAATGCAGGAAATACAAATAAGGGCGCACAAACTGTTGCAATAGGAACAAACGCCATGTATAGCAATTCTGGTGAATATAATATTGCAATTGGATACCAAGCAGGATATAGACCAAAAGGACATAATAATATTTACTTAGGTACTAATGCTGGGGTATATCACGAAGAAGGAGACAAAAGTATTTTTATAGGAAATAGTGCTGGACGCTCTTCTATATTTTCTAAGAGTAATAGCCTTTATATTTCCAATGCCAATAATGTGGCAACTCTCTATGCCGATTTGGATGTGAAAAATGTAGGGGTAAATACATTAGTTCCAGACAATAATTTGTCTGTGAATGGTTCTGCTGGTAAAACAGGTGGTGGGTTGTGGGCAGTTTTCTCTGATAAGAGGTTGAAAAAAGAGATTAAAACTTACAAGAAAGGAATAGAATCATTGGCTTTATTGAATACTTATTCTTTTCAATATAACGAAGACTATGAAAGCAAAGTAGGACTGAATGAGCAAGCTCATAACAAAGTTTATCAAGGAGTAATTGCGCAAGAATTGGTAACAATTTTCCCAGAGATGGTATCTGAATCAAAACTAGGAGAAGAAGATTACCTACAAGTAGATCCTTCTGATTTTACTTATATCTTAATTAACACTTTGAAAAAACAAGAAGAAGAAATTACTTTGTTAGAGGAACAATTGGAATTACTAAAAAAGCTAGCCAAGGTGAAATCTCAAAAGCTTTAATTAGCTATATTGTTTTGTTGAGGTGTTGAAAGCTGAGGTTTACTCTAATTTTAATCTTCACTTTTTAAGTTAGTAGACTTGATTAAAAAATATAAAGTAGGAAGAGTAAACAAGCATATTGTTACTGGCAAAAACCATAATCCCAAACTAAGACTAGTACCGTCTTGATGTTTTATTGAACAATATAAAATAAGGCCAAAAACGAAAACAATAATAACTTTCATTATTCTAATCATTTTTGTTGCGTTAGCATATTGGCTCAAAGCATTACTTTCTGTAATTATTGTAGGATAATTAAAAGTATGAGGGTATTTATTTAAGAAAGTCATCCCAAAGAAAAGTACAGTGCTAATTATAGGGAGAAGAAATACATTACTGTTTTCAATAAACCTATCTGTTTTGCCCAAATCATTGTAGCTAGAGATTAAAAAGTTAGATGAATCAAAAAAATTAAAGAAGGCTAAACACCATATTCCAAAAAGCATAACATAGCCAAAACCTTCGATAAATTTGTCAGTATTGGTCATGACTAATTTTATTTTGGGTCGGTTATTCATTCTTCCTAAACTTGTTAATATTTTACTAAGTTAATATAAAAATGAAAACAATCTCGTATTTTGTACGTTTTTAGCAGATTAACTTTGTATTGTCGTTTAACGAAAATATAAAATACCAACCAAATTAATACATAGGATTCCCATTTTTAGTCCCTTCAGGAATTTGTTGCATGGCATCCCAATGTTCTACTATTTTTCCTTTTTCATCAAAACGAAAAAAATCCATGGTTACGTATTGGTCATTTCCTGGCCATACTTGATGAGTATGTAAAGCAACTAAATCACCTTGTGAAATTGCACGTACAAACTTAATTGTTTTGTTTGGATACTCTTTTTGCATTCTTTCAAAATAATCGATAAATGGTTCTTTTCCATTTCCTACCAAAGGGTTGTGCTGAATGTACTCATCACCTACAAATTGTTCTACAGCTTTTCTTGGAGAACCCTCGTAAGCCATTTTGTAATAGGCAATCGCATTTTTTTTATTTTGTTCTAAATCTTGAGTCATAACCACTGTTTATTTAATTTGAAAATACTGCTGGTATACAAAGTCCAAATTATACTCTATGGGTAAAATATGTCCTTGTCCTTTCAAGACTATAGTCTCAATTTTTGGAGTGTATTTTGTCAATACTTCTTTGGTGTATTCTGTTCCTTTTATCCATCCCTCAGAATCTTTTTCACCATATGCCAATACAAATTTCATGTGGCTCCAGTCTTTGTTTATCTCTACTGTTTTTCCAATGCTTCCTGGAATTAAGATTCCTCCTTCAAATAAAGCAGGTTCTTGTGCTATAAAATTAAAAGTAGCTCGACCTCCGTTTGATGTACCTACAATTATCCAATTATTGGCAGTCGTCTGAAAATTGTTTTTTATTGCATTTAGAACATTCACTATCTCTTCTTGGGTGTAATGCAACAAGTTTTTTCCTTTACTATTTACAGGCATTATAGTAATGTGATTATGGAAGTAATCACTCCTAAACCAAGCCGCATAGCAATAGTTTACAATGGCTTCATTCTGATTTCCTCCCGATAAACCTAGTAAAACAGGGTAAGTTTTGGTAGAATCATAGTTTGTAGGGTATGCAATTTTAAAAACCAAAGTATCTTCTTTGTTGGAGTCAACAATAGTTTTGGTTTGTATTTCACTCAATATGCTATCTGCTACGGTAAGACTTTGCGCACTAATTACTGTGGTGAAAATGGTAATAAATAAAGATAATAGTATTCTGTTTTTCATGTTGTATGTTGTTGTAAAAT
>CAXIAX010000020.1:0-34105 GCA_964021785.1 uncultured Flavobacteriales bacterium | reverse complement strand
TGTTCATAAAAACCAAGAAAATAACAGAAAAGCAAGCTCCAGAGGAGCGACATTATTCATCTTTGAAAATATAGTCAGAATTGAATTCTACCTCATAAGATGCAAGAAAATCTATATATTCTTCTCTAAATGATTTTTTACCGTGATGATTTTCTTGATTTTTAATATAATCGATTACTGAATTTACACCTGATTGACTAACAGTAAAAGCTCCAAAACCTGTTTGCCATTCGAATTTCCCCGAAATGAACTGTTTGGAGTTAATCCATTTAGAAGAGTTGGATTTAATATCTCTTACTAAGTCAGATAAATTACAATTTGGTTTCGTACTTAATAATAAATGTATGTGATTAGGCATACCATTTATAATCATTAGTTTTTGTTCTTTATTTGAAACAATACCAGAAATATATTTATACAATTTTTCTTTCCATTTTTTAGAAATTAAATTATCTCGACCTTTTACAGCAAAAATTACATGAAAATATAATTGGGTGTAGGTATTTGCCATTGGTTAATATATTTGGCTCCTAGCGGAGTTTTTGTTTTACTCTATATTATTTCTTCGATTTAGATTTCGCCACTCTGTGGCTGATTAAAAAACAACCTACTTCTCAAACCAAGTAATCACATAATCATCTTGCACAGAAAACCCTAAAGTAAAAGGAGTTCGTTTATTCTTTTCTACAAAATGTCCTGTAATTTGGTTTTTCTCTTCATTAATTTCATCAGTAATTAGTTGAGTTTTGAATTCAATTACCTCAATTTGTTGGCATACAGAAGCAAAAGCTTTGTAAGCTGTTTCCTTAGCCGACCAAAGTAAATTGGAAAGAGTTAGGTTATTTAAAGGATGTAAATCTACCATTTCCATTTCCTTAGGATTCAAAAATTTCGTTTTAACTCTCGTAGCTTTCTCCGATAATTCTTGAATATCTACGCCAGTAAGTTCGCCACCTTCTTTTATCTGTATCATAACTTTATTATCCGTATGGCTTATAGAAATCTCTTTATCCATATCGGTAAGCTGCGGATTTTTGTCTACATAATGTATGTGAGCATCTGGGATAATAGATTGCAGTAAAGCTCTAGAGGCTAGGATTTCCTTTTTTCTAGATACTTTTCTAAATGAATCTACAATGTTGCGTTCTTCCTCAGTAAGGATTGTAATTTCGCATAGTTCTTCAAAGCTTTCGGTAATTTCCCATAAGTAAATGCTAGAGTGAAAAGAAAGAGTGGATTTTGGCATAGTGAAAAGACTTGATTTTTTGTAAAGTTAATAGTATCTTTGTATCAAATTTATAAATAATTATGAGCGAAGTAAAAAATACATCTTACAAAGTTAAAGATATTTCTTTAGCAGAGTGGGGAAGAAAAGAAATAAGATTAGCAGAAGCAGAAATGCCAGGTCTAATGTCAATAAGAGAAGAATTTGGTGCATCTCAACCTTTAAAAGGAGCAAGAATTGCAGGATGTCTTCACATGACAATTCAAACTGCTGTATTGATTGAAACATTAACAGCTCTTGGAGCAGAAGTAACATGGTCATCATGTAACATCTTTTCTACACAAGATCAAGCTGCAGCTGCAATTGCTGCTACTGGAGTGCCAGTATATGCTTGGAAAGGAATGAACGAAGAAGAATTTGAGTGGTGTATCGACCAAACAATCAAAGGATTTGAAGGAGGAAAACCTCTTAACATGATTTTGGATGATGGTGGTGATTTAACAAACATGGTGTTTGATAAATACCCTGAGTTAACTGCAGGAATTAACGGATTATCTGAAGAAACTACAACTGGTGTTCACAGATTATACGAAAGAATGAAAAACGGAACGTTGGTAATGCCAGCAATTAACGTAAATGATTCTGTAACTAAATCTAAATTTGATAACAAATACGGATGTAAAGAATCTTTAGTAGATTCAATCAGAAGAGCTACTGATACAATGATGGCTGGTAAAGTTGCTGTTGTAGCAGGATACGGAGATGTTGGAAAAGGTTCTGCAGCTTCATTAAGAGGAGCTGGAGCTAGAGTTATTGTTACTGAAATTGATCCAATTTGTGCGCTTCAAGCAGCAATGGACGGATTTGCAGTAAAAACTATGGAAAATGCAGTACCTGAAGCTGATATTGTAGTAACAACAACTGGAAACAAAGATATCGTAAGAGCTGAGCACTTTCAAGCAATGAAAGATAAAACTATCGTTTGTAACATTGGACACTTTGATAACGAAATTGATGTACCTTATTTGAATAATAACTTCAAGAAGACTGAAATCAAGCCTCAAGTAGATATTTACGACATGGATGGTAAAGACATCATCTTACTTGCAGAAGGAAGATTGGTAAACTTAGGTTGTGCAACAGGTCACCCATCATTCGTGATGAGTAATTCATTTGCTAACCAAACTTTAGCACAAATTGAACTTTGGACAAATATTGAAAAATATAACAAAAACGAAGTTTACATGTTGCCTAAGCATTTAGATGAAAAAGTAGCTAAATTACACCTTGCAAAAATAGGAGTAGAGCTTACTGAATTAACTAAAGAACAAGCAGACTACATTGGTGTAACAGTTGAAGGACCATTCAAACCAGAACACTACAGATACTAATCAATAGATTAATAGCTAATAAAAAAAACGCCTTGAAGATTTCTTCAGGGCGTTTTTTTTGTGCAATATTTTTAACAAATAATAAATAAATCGTGCAATTTTCGTTATATTGAAACAGTTAATTGACAAAAAAGTATGAAAAGAATCAAAACGTTTAAAAAAGAAGAAATTGCGGATTTAATCGCGAGTATTGATATTAATGAGTTTACAGGGTATTGCCATGAAGGGGTTGATGAAAGCGATTTGTTGCAATTACTTAATTCCAGAATAGAAACAGATAAGTTTTCTAGTAAAACTGTTCTAGGTATAGATATCTATCACTATAGTCAATATAAGCCGTTAGAGCAATCTCTTATTCCTATTTTATTCAAATTGATTTACGATAAAGCATCTCAATTATGTTTGTCAGATTCTTCTTTTCTGTATCAAAATTACGAAATCACTACCTTCAGAAAGTTATTTATTGATACAGGTGACGGTGGATTTCAAATTTTTGATACACCCATTCATGCAACAGCTTTTGCTATTAATTTTCAGATGATTGTGAGGTATTACAATTCGTTTAGGTATTTTCCGAAATTAAGGAAAATCATTGGACCATTGGGTTTACGATATGCCATGACTCACGATAAGATTTATAAATTTGATAAAAACTATTTTGGCCCTTCTATTATAAATAACTCACGAATCTTGAATAAGGATTCGCTTAATCGTTTTTTGTTAGATGAAAATACTTTTAATTGGTTCTTGTATAAGATAAATGGGATAGAAAATTTGCAGCATGTAGGGGTAGAGCAACTAAAAACTCTGATGTGTTTTGTGGATTACAAAGAAGTAGATGGTAACAATAATATATATGTGGATCACAAAGGATTCAATTTTGAGAAAATGACTAGTTGCGACATTCAAAAAATAGGAGATATTACCTCAAAGAAAACATTACTTACAGTTTACAACTTACATTTACAGTATCAAGGTTCTATGGGGAACGATAAGTTTAATACTGTAATTTCATTAGGTAATCTTAATGCAAGTGGAATAAGCTAAGAACTTTATTAACTATCAATCACCTTATACATATCAAATTCGGAGTTTTCTCCTTTCAAATCATCTCTAAATAAGGTCATTCCGTTATTTATTGCCACTGTTCGTGAGCCAATATTGTCTTTATGAATAATAGAAACCAATTCTTTTCTGTAATTGTTCTCGAATGCAAAATTCTTACATTTAATAGCAGCTTCACTTGCAAATCCTTTTCCCCAGTATTTGGGTAGGATAGAGTAGCCCACTTCCAAGTACTCCACTTCTTCAATGTTTTGAATTAATAATCCGCATTGCCCAATAAATTCTCCAGAAACTTTGTCAATTAGTACATTCATGCCGCCAAGGCCTTTGTCGTATCGCATCATGGATTTTTCAAACCATTTGTCGCATAGTTCTCTTTGTGACAAGCTAGGGTCGAGCAGAAGAAATTTGGCCACATTCTCGCCTAAAAAGAAAGGTAGCCAAGTATCATAATCACTTTCTAGTAATAACCTAAAAGTTAATCGCTCGGTTTCTTCGCCCGTCAATAAATAATTCATTAGTTATCTCTTTTGTATAAATAGTAAACGATTCCATCACTCAATCCAATTTTTGGAACAATGATTTCGTCAATACCACATTTCTCTAATACATTTAAGTATATTTTTCCTGCTGGTACAATTACATCAGCCCTGTCATACCTCAATCTATATTTCTCAGCTCTTTGCTCTTTAGATAATGAGCTTAAGTCTTCGTACAAATCTTTTAGTTTTTCGTATTTAACTGGTTCTAAGTATTTATTGTAAGACAGCTTAAAGTATCTGTTTATATTTCCTCCTGTACCAATCGCTTTAAAATTCTTATCAGAATTGGATACATTTTTAAGCCAATCATTCAGTTGCTCCCAATCACTATCTTGCACTTTGTCCTCAAGCAATCGCACTGTTCCAATTTTAAATGATTTAGATTCCGATCTTTTTCCTTTGTCAAAAATGGTAATTTCTGTACTTCCTCCACCAACATCTATAAATAAGTAAGAATCGTTTTTACTAATGTTTTGAGTGTGAATTGTAGAGAAAATTAAATCAGCTTCCATTTTTCCATCAATCAAACTAATATCGATATCCGTTTCACTTTTGATAAGTGCGGCAATCTCATTACCATTTTTTGCCTCACGCATTGCACTAGTCGCAACAGCTCTAAAATCCTTCACTTGATAAATTTCTATCAATAATTTAAAAGCTTTTATTGTTTTAATAAACAGGTCCTTTTTTTCATCAGAGATATACCCAGAATTAAATACATCTTCACCCAATCTAATTGGTACACGAGTAAGGGAAAGTTTTTGAACGGAAGTAAAGCCATTTACCTCTACTACTTTTGCAATAAGTAATCGCATTCCGTTCGATCCAATGTCTATAGCTGCATATCTATCAGGATGATTCATTTTTGTTGTTTTATTAAGAATTTAAAGATAAAAATTAATGCAAGAAAATTCATGTTTTTCCTTGTAAGTTTCACCTTTTTTTTGGGTCAAAATAAATTATTATATATCACTTAATATTCATACATTGGTAGTTAATTTTATAACCAAAACTGTTTAAAACAATGGAATTACCTAGATTTTTACTTGCCGATTCTACCCAACTACCTGATGAGATGTTTGTTCTACATACGGAGTACCCAAGATTTTTAATTAATCTTGTGAATGATGAGATAGAATGGTTTGATGATTTGGATCAAGACGAGGAAGAGGATGAATTAGTAAACTTGGTTGCTCACTTAGTTAGTGAAGCAAATAAGTTTTACGAAAATGAACTTGAGAATTACGAAAAAGAAGAATTGTAATTAGTGATTAAAAGAAAAACCATAAAGAAACCTTTGCCTCATGTTATAGAAAACATGGAGGAATGGCCTATATACACTACTTATCACGATAATGAAGAGTTTCTTGAAAAAGTAAAGGCCAAAGTTTTACAGCACTTAACCTGGTTGAATCATGATGATGGAACGCTAAGAAAGGAGTTGAAAAATATTGTGTACCAAGAGAAAATGCGATTGTCCAAAACACCTTGGAAATCGGATGACCCCAAGGAAAAGATATTCTGGAATGGGATTAAAAGTCAATTCAAGTCTGTAAAATCTATTGACAACAAGGGAGATACAAAAGAGTTTGATGTTGAAATCTTGAATAAGATTCTAGATTTTTATGGACAAGAAATGGTCGCAAACTTCAAAGTTTCTACTTTCAAATTTGCTCAAAAAGCATTGCCATATATTTATTCTAGGTTAATAAATTCTTTTCCTCAAGCACTTTACAAAATTTTTAGTTCTACCGATAAGTTATACGATAGAATGAAAATAAGTGGAGAAATAGACCATTTGAGAAAACTTGAGAAAATGGGAACTATCATTGTAGTACCAACTCATTACAGTAACTTAGATTCACCTACAATAGGGTTAAGTTTGAATAACCTTGGATTATCAGCCTTTACTTATGGAGCAGGCATTAATCTGTTTACAATAAAGTCTTTATCTAAATTTATGCACAACATTGGTGCGTATAAAGTAGATAGAAGAAGAAAGCACAGATTGTACCTAGAAACTTTAAAAAGTTATTCTACCATAGCACTTACCGAAGGGGTAAATAGTTTATTCTATCCTGGTGGGTCTCGTTCTCATTCGGGAGAATTGGAAGAAAAACTAAAACTAGGATTACTAGGAACAGCCTTGGATGCACAAAGAATAAACCTGCAAGAAGGGAATAAAAAGAAGATATTTATTGTTCCTGTTACTCTTAACTATCATTACGTATTAGAGGCAAAAAAATTAATAGAAAGTCATCTTAAGAATCAAGGAAAGCAAGACTATTTAGAAGATGAAAATGCAACTCCATTTGGACTTATTAAAAGAACTTACAAAGTAATTACCTCCAATCCTGGAATGACTGTTTCGTTTGCTCCAGCTCTAGATGTTTTTGGAAACAAAGTAAATGAAGAGGGGGAAAGTATTAGTAAGATAGGAAACAAAGTAGAGATTGAAGACTATTTTAAACTAAACGGAAAAATAGTAAGAGATGTGCAGAGAGACCAACAATACACACAAATTCTAGGAGAAAGAATTCTTCAAGAGTTTAAAGAAAATACGGTTGTATTGTCTAGTAACTTGGTTGCATATGTTGCTTTTCAAATCATTAGAAAGCGATTTGCACAATTCTCTGTTTTCGAAATTCTTAGTCTACCAAAGGACGAAACTTCTATCTCGGAAGTAGAGTTTAAAATTGTATTGGGTAAGATAAGAGAAAGGCTGCAGGTATTAGAAAAAGACAAAAAGATTATTCTTTCTTCTGACTTGGAACTACCAACAGAAGAATTAATGCAAATAGGGATTAAAAAAGTAGGATCTTCTCATCCAACCTATGTATTAAGAAAGAATAAAAAAGGAGAAATAACTACACAAAGCATGAAGTTGCTTTATTATTATCACAACAAGCTAAGTAGTTACGGATTGGATGAATATATTTAAAAATTGATGAGTAAAGTAGGTGTAATAGGGACAGGGAACTTTGGGTTGGCTTTAGCTAACTTATTGGCATTAAATAAAAAAGAGGTTTTTATTTATGCTAGGAGGAAAGAGATTGCCGAAAAAATAAATTCGACAAGGAATCACAAAGGTCAGGCTGTGAGAGAAAATGTGGTGGCAACCAACGACATTGAATTTATAGCCAAAGAATGTAAATTGATATTTCCGATTGTCCCATCCAATAATTTTGAAGGATTGCTAAATCAGCTTTCTCCATTTCTTACTCCCGAGCATATTCTTATTCACGGGACAAAAGGACTTCATATTACTGTAGATATAAACGAGGTAGAATCGCTAGATAAAAGTCAGGTTCTTACCATGTCGGAGTTAATCCTAAAAAACACTTGCGTAGAAAGAGTAGGGTGCATTGCAGGACCTAATCTTGCTAAGGAATTGGCAGCCGGAGAAATTGCAGGAACTGTAATCGCTAGTCGATACAATGAAGTAATTAAAGAGGGTAAAAAAGCATTGAATAGTCCTGTGTTTAATGTCTACGGATCTAATGAAATAAAAGGAGTAGAGATTGCCAGTATATTGAAAAACTACATAGCTATTGCTTCAGGAATGCTTGAAGGATTAGGATATGGAGATAACTCTAAAGCACTATTAATTACTAGAGGTATGGCAGAAATGGTGTTCTTTGGTAAAGCATTTGGTGCAAATGAAAAAGCCTTTATGGGATTGGCAGGAATTGGAGATTTAATGGCTACCTGTAACAGTAAGTTGAGTAGAAATTTTCAGGTTGGATACAACCTAGCAAAAGGAAAAAAAGTAGCAGATACTTTAAACGAACTAAATGAAGTTGCCGAAGGAATTAAAACCATAAAAGTGGTTAAACTCCTTAAGAGTTATGGGTTTAATTCGCCATTAGCAGATGCTTTGTATAAAATAGTATATGAGGATTGGGATATAGCTCAAGGGTTGCAGTTTTTGATGAGTTTACCGGTAAGTGATGATATTGATTTTATAAAATAAAAAGACATGGATAAAAAATCAATTTTATTGATTTATACAGGAGGAACTATCGGAATGATAGAAGATTTTGAGTCTAAGACTTTAAAGCCATTCGACTTTAGAAGTATAGAATGTCAGGTTCCTGAGTTAAAAAAAATTAAAGCAAATATTGAAACTATTTCGTTTGAATCGCCAATAGATTCTTCGGATATGGATATGGTTGCTTGGAAGAAAATAGCCAATATTGTACAGGATAATTATGACAATCATGATGGTTTTGTAATACTTCATGGTTCTGATACCATGAGTTACACTGCTTCTGCCTTAAGTTTTATGCTTAAAGGGATAAACAAACCAGTAATTCTTACAGGATCTCAATTGCCTATTGGTACAATACGTACAGATGGAAAAGAGAACTTAATTACTGCCATAGAAATTGCGGCTGCTCATGAAAATGGTAGGCCAATTATACCTGAGGTTTGTATTTATTTTGAATATGATTTGTACAGAGGGAATAGAACATCTAAAGTAAATGCCGAAGATTTTGAGGCTTTCAATTCCTTTAGTTACCCGCCACTTGCAGAAGCGGGAGTTCATATCAAATACAATAAAAATTACATTCATTACAGAGAAAATGAGTCTTTTCAGGTGTTTACGGAATTAGAAGAGAATGTAGCAATTCTTAAATTATTCCCAGGAATTACTAAAAAAGTAGTGCAAGCCATATTAAGAATAGAAGGATTGAAAGGAGTAGTGCTTGAGACTTTTGGTTCTGGTAATGCAACTACAAAAAAATGGTTTATAGATGAATTGAAACTAGCTGCCGACAAAGGTATTTATATTTTTAATGTAACTCAATGCTTGGCAGGGAGTGTACAGCAAGGAATGTATGATGCAAGTTCTTCGTTTAATGCATTAGGTATAATATCTGGAAAAGATATTACTAGTGAGGCTGCAATAACCAAAATGATGTACGTTTTGGCAAAATACAAAGAGCCTAGTCAAATAAAAAGTAAATTAGCTTCCAGTCTTGCTGGAGAAATGAGTAAATAATATGAAAATAATAAGTTACCTATTGTCACCAATATTTGCCTTGGTGTTTTTTTTAATTTTAATACTATTTCATCCTATTCAGTGGTTGGCATTCAATGTGTTTGGATACAAGGCGCACAAGAAAGTGGTAGATATTATGAATGGATTTTTAACTCGTTCGTTATTGATATTGGGTGTGAATGTAAAACGAGAAAACAAAGTTGTGATTCCTGAAAACAGAACGATATTGTTTGTTTCAAACCACCAGAGTTTATTCGATATTCCTCCAATCATTTGGTATTTTAGAAAGCATCATGCAAAGTTTGTTTCCAAAAAAGAACTAGGAAAAGGGATTCCTAGTGTTTCTTATAACTTAAGACATGGAGGTGCTGCCTTAATAGATCGTAAAGATGGAAAAGGAGCAATTATGGAATTGATGAAATTTGGAGATAGATTGAAAAAGAATACTTGGTCGGCAGTGATATTCCCTGAAGGAACAAGAAGCAGAAACGGACATCCAAAATCATTTTCTCCTAACGGATTGAAAATGTTGGTTAAGAAAAATCCAGACAGTTTGGTTGTTCCAATTACTATAAACAACTCTTGGAAAACATTTAAATATGGCAAATTCCCTTTAGGATTATTTTCTCCAATAACTATTTATACTCACGAGCCAATTGAAGTAAATTCAATGAAATTTGATGAATTAATAGAATTGACTGAGAGTAAAGTGAAATCTAAGATTAGAGTATAAAGGATGAATAACCAAAGAGTTTCAATCATATCACCCGTGAGAAATGGAGCTCAATTCTTACCAGAATGTTTGAATTCTATTCTTTCTCAAACCTACCACAACTGGGAATTATTAATAGTAAATGACAATTCTACAGATGAAACTCAATCTATTTTAGATGATTACGCTAAAAAAGATTTAAGAATAAAAGTATTTCAAAACAAAGGAACAGGAATAATTGATGCCCTGCAAACGGGATATGCGCAAAGCTCTGGAGGTTTTATAACCAGAATGGATGCAGATGACATAATGATGCCAAATAAGCTCCAATTAATGACTGATAAATTAATTGAGAATGGCAAAGGATTTTTGGCAACAGGTTTAGTTCATTATTTTTCAGAAGAAGGAATAGGTGATGGTTATTACAATTACCAAGAGTGGCTAAATGGATTGTCTCAGTCAGATTCTAATTTTGATGATATATACAAAGAATGTGTAATTCCAAGCCCTTGTTGGATGGTGGCACGACAAGATTTTGAAGCTTGTAATGGTTTTAATTCCTCTTTATATCCGGAAGACTATGATTTGGCATTTAGGTTCTATAAACAAGGATTAACAGTGGTAGCGGTAAAGGAAGTTATTCATCATTGGCGCGATTATTCCACACGAACATCTAGAACAGATAGCAACTATTCGGATAATTATTTCATTCAATTAAAAATGAAATACTGGATAGAATTAGATTGCGATAATTCGCGAAAGCTAGAATTATGGGGAGCAGGAAAAAAGGGAAAGGAAGTAGCTAAGTTGTTGATTAAAAATAATATTGAGTTCAATTGGTTATCCAATAACGACAATAAAATAGGGAGGGAGGTTTATGGAAAAATCTTGCTAACAGGAAAAGACATTTTAAAACAAGGAACTCCACAAATAATTATAGCTGTGGGAAGTAGAGAATTTAATAGGGAAATAAAAAAGACTTTAAATTCTAAGAATTTAAAGTCTAATCTTGATTATTTTTTTGTGTAGAAAATAGTTGTTTTACATTCCACCCATTCCTTTTAATAGGTCTTGCATCTCTTCTTTTGTTTTCTTTTCGTAATCTGCAGGGATTTCAAATACTGAATCATTTACTGCTTTTTTCTCTACAGTAGTCACAGTCATTTTCATGCTCATTGCTTCTTGATTAATGCTGAATTCCATAGGGAATCCTTCTAGATCAATGTTAGGAATGTTTTTTCCTTTGTAACCAGGAAGACTAGTTGTGTACCAGTAAACAACTTCGTTTCCTTCTCCGTTTTTAATTATTGCTTTGTTACACTTGTATCCCGCAATCATTTTAGTTTCGCTTTGTTTTATCACTTCAAAATTGCTTTTTACATCTTCAGATTCCACGTTATCTTCCATCACAATCTTTTTTCCCATCATATCCATAAGCATAGCAGATTTTTTAGTTTTGGAATTGTTTATCATTTTTATATTGATGATTCCCATTGTGTTTTGTTCGGTCATGCTTTTCTCGTTTTTCATAACCACAACCGATTTCACAGGTAACATTGCTTTGTACATTTCTGCTTCTGCAGGTAAATCTGTGTAAGTTATTTTATAAGTTATTTCTCCTTCAAATGTTTGAGAATTTGCCGATAATAAAGCTGAAAGTGCTAATAGGGTAGTTAGGATTATATTTTTCATAATTGGTTTTTGTTTTAAATTTATACTTAAAGATAAGTGAAAATGACTTTTGTTGATATTTAATCTTTACAAAAGGTGTACCAAAAGGGTGAATGGTGATATTACAAGATAGATAAGAGGGTGGAAGCTTTGTTTTCGGTTTCTTCCCATTCGTTTATTGCAATAGAATCTCCCATAATTCCTCCGCCCAAAAACAGAGCAAGGTTATCTTTGCATATTTTCATATTTCTGAGGTTAACAAAAATACTATTGTGATTATTAATTCCCATTGGGCCAATAAACCCAGTGTAAAGCTCTCTGTTGTGATTTTCTAATTTAGCTATCAATTCCTTTGCTTTTAACATTGGAATTCCGCAAACGGCAGGAGTTGGGTTTAATTCACTTAGTAAATTCCACAATTTATTATCTTGTTTAAGTGTGAATGAAATATCAGATTTTAAATGAATTACTTTTCCTGCTTGTAAATCGTAAGGATTTGAAACCGAAATAGAATTAGAAAAAGGTTCAATAATTTGCTTTATGTAATCTGTTACAACTTGTTGTTCATGTTTTTCTTTGTTTGTCCACGGAATAGAATTTATTCTTGTTCCTGCCAAAGAAACCGTACTGTATTGTGAGTTTTCTTTTTTAATAAGCAGTTCTGGAGAAGCGCCAACCCATGTGCCAGTTTCTTGGGAAGAAACACAATAAACAAAAGCTTTTGGGTAGGTTTTACAAAGTGTTTTGAATGTCTTTTCTAAGTCAAAATTATCAGTTTTAGTGACTAACTTAATTTTAGAAAACACTACTTTTTCAAACTCTCCTTTTTGTATTAATTCCGAAATTAGAGTAACACTCTCTAGGTATTCGTTTTTGTCAGTTTCTTTTGGGTTTTCTGATAGAAATGAAGTGAAACTAGGCCAATTGTTTGTTGTAATCTTGTAATCTTGCAAAGAATAGATGGTTCCGTTTTCAAATTCGGAAAAGAAGAAACCTTCTTTTTTGTTGCTGTTTTTTGCAAAAGGAAGTTGAGAAGTCAAGCAATAATAATTGCTTTCGTCTGGCATTCGGTATAAGGCAATGGATTTAATAGTTTGCATTCCCAAAGAAATAATAAGTGATAAGTATAGCTGCAATAATTCCTGCTAAATCGGCAATAAGCCCAACTATAGCAGCATATCGTATTTTTTTAATCCCTACAGAACCAAAATAAACGGCTAAGACATAAAAAGTAGTTTCGGTAGAACCTTGTAAAACAGATGTTAGTCGCCCCACAAAAGTATCAGCTCCTTTTACATCTGTAATTCCTTGTGCAATTAAGTTGTCTTCGGCAATTTGCCAAGATTCTAACATCAATCCTCTAGCTCCACCACCAGAAAGTGGTTTCATAATGGCAGTAGGAACTCCGTCTACAAAACGAGTATCGGAAACAAATAAATCAAATATAACTCTAAGTCCATCCATTAACATTTCCATTGCACCAGATGCAGTAAATACTCCAATAGCACACAGCATTGCAATTAAATAAGGTATGATTTTTATTGCAACTACAAAACCCTCTTGAGCACCTTCAATAAAACTATCGTAAACATTTACTTTTTTGACTACAGCCAAGATTAAAAAGAAAATTATAATCCCAAATATCAATAGGTTAGATATTAAACCAGAGACAATGGCTAATTGTTCTTTTTCTAACCCTGTTAAATACCAAATGAAAAGTGCCACAGCTCCAATAGCTATTCCTAAATAGGCTAAAATTGTGGGGTGAAATAGATTTATTCTTTGAAAAATAGAAGTGACAATTAATCCAATTATACTCGAAACGAATGTTGTGATTAGAATCGGTAAAAATACAATGGTTGGGTCAACTGAACCATTACTAGCTCTCAAAGCCATTATTGTTACAGGGATTATAGTTAATCCCGAGGTATTCAAAACCAAAAACATGATTTGAGCATTAGAAGCTCTTTCTTTCTCAGGATTTATTTCTTGCAATTGATCCATTGCTTTTAGTCCAAGTGGAGTTGCGGCATTATCTAAACCAAGCATATTGGCAGAGAAATTCATCATCATAGAGCCTATGGCAGGATGATTTTTAGGTATTTCGGGAAATAATTTAGTAAATAATGGACTAACTGCACGAGAAAGTAGTTTAACAGCCCCACCTTTTTCTCCTATTTTCATAATTCCCATCCACAAAGCAAGAATTCCCGTAAGTCCAATTGAAATTTCGAATCCTAATCTAGCTCTAGAGAATAGAGTAGATACAATTTCATTAAAAACTTCTACATCTTGAAAAAAGACAAGCTTTATTATTCCAACTATAAACGCAACAAGAAAAAATCCTATCCAAATTATATTTAATGCCATGCGTTTAGTTAAATAGTTTTGTTCACTACTAAATTAGCTATCCAAATATGATTTAACAAATCTTACTCCTACGATTATTTCTTAGTGTATCCTTTTATCTGTAAATCCTTTATTTCTCCTTCAAATCCATAAAGCGAAACAATTGATAATTCTAAGTTGTTTAGATTTTTTACTTCTGAGTTTTTAATGTAAAAAGAGTAGGTATTCCATTCTTTATCAGTAGAAATAGCATTGAAAAGACGGATGTCATTCTCTTTTTTATTTAGCTTATAACGAATATAGCTATTGCTGTAACCTTTGTTAGCTCTCACTTTACAAGTTATTTTAATCCAATCTGTATTTTCTTTTATTACGGAAGAATGAAAATGAGCAGCTGAATTTTGTGAGGCGTTTAGTTTAACTACTTCTTGCGAATTTGTAATTGTGATAGAATTGTAGTCGTTCTCATTTCTTAAAATTTCATCTGTATCCAATAAACTCATATCTAATGGGGTAGGCGAAGGATTAAGATAAATACTCGCATAATACAATCTATTCATATCTCTAGAGTGCAAAATAGTTGTGTTGTATTGATGCAACTGAAACAAATTAACTCCAATAAAATAGAGGACAGGAATAAACAATATGTATTTCCTTTTTTTTGTAGAAAAATATTGAATAAATGCAGCTAGAGAAAGTGCGAAAATAGGATAACTCTGCACCATAGCTCTTGTGGAGTAGGTAGAGCCGTATTTCCAATCGAACCAAGAAATTACTATCCATATATTCAATAAACAGAAGACAAGCACTGATTTTCGGAAAGGAAATTTTTTAATAAAGAATAATCCCAAAACGAAGAAAATAGTAGCAGGAGTGTAGATAAACCAACCTGTTTCCCAACCAAATAATACTCTAAAAAAAGGATTTGCGAAAACCCATTTACTTCCTACATCATAGATAAATGATCCTGTTATTAATTTCCAGTAAATAAGCTGTGGAAGAACTCCTATAATTCCGAAAAATCCAACATAAATCAAATGTGATTTATTCTCTTTTACTAGTTTCCATTTGGCTTTAGAGGATTCCTTGGTTTGTAAGTTCCAAAGCAAAGGAATAAATAACATGATAGCTTCTGTTGGTCTACAGATTGTTGCAATTCCTATAGTGAGTCCAATGGCCGAAGCAAAAAGTATGCTTGGTTTTTCATGCCATTTTATTGTAAAATAAATAATTAGCACATACAAAGGAAAAATATAAGCGTGACTTTGTGCACTGTCTATTCCTATATATTGAATAAGATTGGTAGCAAGAACAAGTAACAAAATACTGAGCGAAACAGAGAAATCATTGAAATACCTAAGTAGAATGGAGCGCAATAAAAACAAAGCCAGCACAAAGTAAATAATAACCCCGTAAGCCAATGAATACTGGTAAGGAGCAGAGAATCCATCTGCAGGGTAATTGGTGTTTTTTGCAATCAAATGACCTGTCAAAAATAGAGGAGTCTCCATTAAAGCGACACCTCCCAAGTATTTGAAAACATAATTTCCGTTTTCTACTTTATTGGCTTGGTATAGTTTTCCTCCAGTTACATTATAAATACTATCAATGGTAGGAATCCAATTTAGCTGTTTGCAATCATCATAAATGAAAATTGAAGGTAAATAAGAATAATAACCAAATGCATCCCAGGTAGTTAGTTTTAACTCTTGGCTATTTGGATCTGGCGTGTAGTTTATCCTGAATTGAATTAAAACAATACTCACAAGTACGCATACGATAAGTGAATACTTGTTTTTCATTCAAGGATTTGTTTCAAATAATTAGCAAATAACTCCTAATGCTTTCCCTGTAAATTCAGTTCCTACAAAAGGTGTGTTTTTTGATTTTGATTTAATGTCTTTTTTGTCAAAAGTCCATGTTTCACTTGTGCTAAAGAAGGTTAATTCTGCTTTTTCACCAATTTCAATACTCGGATTTTCTAACCCCAAAATTGTTCTAGGTGTAACAGTAAATTTCTCGATAAGCTTGTCTAGTGAAAGTTTGTCTTTCAGCATGCTGTGTGCACTTGCAAAAGCAGTTTCTAATCCTATGATTCCAAAATCTGCCAAATCAAATTCCAATTGTTTGCATTCAATATCATGTGGCGTGTGATCAGAACAAATTGCATCAATCGTTCCGTCTTTCAATCCATCTATCAATGCATCATTGTCAGTTTGAGATCTAAATGGAGGTAACACTTTGTAATTAGAATCAAATTCTTTGGTTGCTTCATCCGTAAAGAACAACTGATGAGCAGCAATGTCGCACGTTACTTTTATTCCGTTTTCTTTGGCTTGTTTTATTAGTTCTACCGATTTGGCAGAAGAAATACAAGAGAAATGAATAGGAGAGTTGTGGTAGTTTGCCAAAGATAAATCTCTAGAGATTCTTAGTTCTTCACTCAAACTAGGGATTCCTTTTAGTCCCATTTTAGTACTCGTTTCTCCTTCGTGCATTTGTCCATTTTTGGACAGTAATTTATCATTAGGAAAACTGAATATCAATTTATTAATATTCTTTGAGTAAAGTAATGCTTTAGACATTAATCCAGTATTCACATCCGATTTGTCATCAGTAAAAGCTAATGCTCCAGCTTGGCTCATTTCATACATTTCAGAAAGTTCGTTTCCTTCATGTTTGTCACTAAGTGTACCCAAAGGTGAAATGTGAATAGGAAGATGTGCAGCTTTGTTTACTATATATTCTACTCTGTTTTTAGAGTCAATAGGTTGCTGAGTTGCTGGAGAAACGATAACACGAGTAAATCCACCAAATTGAGCAGCTTTACTTCCAGATTCTAATGTTTCTTTCCATTCTTCCCCAGGCTCTCTTAGGTTTGCTTTAATATCTATCCAGCCTGCCGAAACATGTAAATTTTCATTTTCAATCACTTCATATTCAGGTTTAGCAGAGATGTTATCCTCAATGTGAGTAATAATTCCGTCTGTAATAAGAATGTCTTTGGATTGTAAATGAAATGAAGAGGTAGGTTGAATAATTTTAGCTGACTTTAGGAGCTTTGTGTTCTTCATATCTTTAAGATTTGTCAAATTTAGGAATAATTTTTTATTCTCCCATTTTAAAGAGAATGATTTTAAACAAAAAAATCCTCAAACCAATAAAGGCTTGAGGATTTAAATTTAACTTCAGTTAGATCTTACTTCTTAAAGTTGTCTGCTACAATCAATTCTTTTGTTCCGTGAGACCAATTGTAAAATCCTTCTCCAGATTTAACTCCCATTTTCCCTGCCATTACCATATTAACTAATAATGGACATGGAGCATATTTTGGATTTCCAAATCCATCATACAATACTTCCATAATAGAAAGACAAGTATCTAATCCAATAAAATCTGCTAATTGTAATGGTCCCATTGGGTGAGCCATACCCAATTTCATTACTGTGTCAATTTCTTCAACACCAGCAACACCTTCGTGCAAAGTAATAATTGCTTCGTTTATCATTGGCATCAAAATTCTGTTGGCAACAAATCCAGGGTAATCGTTCACTTCTACAGGAACTTTTCCTAGCGTTTTACTCATTTCCATAATAGAGTTCGTTACTTCGTCAGTAGTAGCGTAACCTCTAATGATTTCTACCAATTTCATGATTGGAACTGGATTCATAAAGTGCATTCCAATTACTTTCTCTGGACGAGAAGTAACAGAAGCAATTTTTGTAATAGAAATAGAAGAAGTGTTAGACGCAAGAATAACATTCTCAGCAGTTAACTCATCTAGTTGTTTGAATATTTTAAGTTTTAAATCTACGTTTTCGGTAGCAGCTTCAACTACCAAATCAATTCCCTTAACACCTTCAGCCATATCAGTAAAAGTTGAAATATTTGATAGGGTTTTGTTCTTACTTTCTTCTGTAATTCTTTCTTTAGCAATTAATCTATCCAAATTTTTTGTGATAGTTGCTATTGCTTTATCAAGTGATTGTTGCGAAATATCAATAAGTGATACTTTAAATCCTGATTGTGCAAATACATGTGCAATTCCATTTCCCATTGTACCTGCTCCAATTACCGCAATATTCTTCATAGTTTTTGTTTTAAAATTTTATTTGATGTGCAAATATACCATAATTATAAATTATCCTTTCTCAAAAATTTAATAACTGAATTTAAAACTTTACATTTGTTACTAATGGAAATAAACATAGCAATAGACGGATATTCTTCTTGTGGTAAAAGCACATTAGCAAAGTTATTGTCTCAAAAAATGGAATATAGCTACATTGATACAGGAGCTATGTATCGATCTGTAACTTTATATTTAGTAAATCAAGGGTTGATAAAAGACGGAAAAGTAGATAGAAATTCTATTATTTCTGCTTTGCCAAACATCAATGTAACTTTTAAATTTAATCCTTCAAAAAACCAGTCGGACACTTATTTGAATGGCGTAAATGTAGAGGACGAGATTAGATCGCCAGAAATATCAGGATTGGTAAGCGGAATTAGTACATTGAAAGAGGTGCGACAAAAACTTATTGCCTTGCAAAAAACAATTGGTGAAAGCAAAGGAGTAGTAATGGATGGTAGAGATATTGGTACTGCAGTTTTGCCCAATGCCGAAGTTAAATTTTTTGTTACAGCCGATTTGGATGTAAGAACTCAAAGAAGATTTGATGAGTTAGAGTCCAAAGGGTATGATTTTTCTTTTGAAAAAGTAAAGAAAAATTTATTGGAAAGAGACCATAATGACACGCATAGAGAGGAGAATCCTCTTAGGCAAGCAGAAGATGCTATCTTATTAGACAATACAGATTTAACTATTGATGAATTGGTTAATTTAGCTTTTGAAATTGTTGAAAAAAAACGAAAATCATAACGTAAAATGACTAGAGTCCTTTCAGTATTAATTGTTCTGGGTTTTCTTTTTTCTTGTACAAATTCTTTTCAAAGAAACTACATTCAGTTAGAAGGAGAGGCGCAAGGAACGACTTTCTTTATTTCATATTATGATAGTTTAGAAACTGATTATTCGGGAGAAATAGAGAGATTATTAATCGATTTTGATGATCAATTATCAGTTTACTTGCCTACCTCATTTATTTCTAGATTTAATAACAATGAGATAGACACTTTGTTTTTATCTGATAAAACAACTCAGGTTTTCGAGTGTTTCAAAAAATCGATAACTATTCAGTCTTATACCAATGGAAATTTTAATCATGGGTTGCAAAATTTGATTTTGGCCAATAGATTAAGCAGCTATTCACAAGGGATATTCAACAAAAAGATTAGAGATTCTATTCTAAGTATTACGTCAGAAGTGGTGCTTACCGATACTTACCTAACTAAAGTTGATTCCTTATCTAAATTTAGTTTTGATGCCATTGCACAAGGTCTCTCTGTAGATGTTGTTGCCGATTTTTTAGATTCTAAAGGAGTATTAGATTACATGGTAGAAATAGGAGGAGAGGTGAAAGTGAGAGGGAAAAGTAAATCGGGAGAGCTTTGGAAAATTGCTTTAGAATCACCAAGTTCTACAGTAGAAAACAGAAAAGTACAAGAAACTATTTCACTTAATAATGAATCTGTGGTTACTTCGGGAAGCTACCGAAAATTTAAAATAATTGATGGTGTGAGGTATTCACATGCTATTAATCCAAAAACCGGATTGGGTGTTACTCACAGTTTATTAAGTGTATCGGTAATTACGGATAACTGTGCAATTGCAGATGGATTGGCTACTGCATTTTTGGTAATGGGAAAAGAGGAAACGGTGGCTTTTCTTGAAAACAATAATCAATACCAGGCCAAAATTATGTTTATAGAGAGTGATACTCTTAATAATTACACGACTTCTTATTACGGAGATTTTGAAGATTATTTAATAGACTAATTAATCCAAAAAAGCAGAAAACTTATTGTTTTCATAAGTTACTTCAATGTGATTTTCTAAAGTTGTAGAAAGTGTAAGTCCTGCATAATCAGCTTTTATAGGAAACAATCTATGTCTTCTGTCGATAAGTACAACCGTACGCATTTTCTTCACTTCGTGTTTCAATATGATGTGGCTAGCATGCATTAATGTTTCTCCAGTATTCAATACATCATCTACAAGTATTACCACTTTATCTTTAGGTATATCGAGTTTTAATTCGGAAAACAAACACTCAACAGAGTTTTTCTTATTAATTTTTAATTCAATAAGATGAAAGGTATTGTCACTGTTTTTTTTTAAATATTGAATAAGGTGTTCTGCAAAAATATAACCTTGGTTTGCAATCCCAACCAAATAGATTTCTTTTTCATTCAGGTTGTCTTCAATGATTTGAAAAGCAATCCTATCAATTTTTTGTAGAATTTGTGAGTGAGAAAGTAATTCTTCTGGGTTTGCCATGGTTATTTTTTTATAAAATTAATAAAAACTTCTTTTCCTGCTCTTGGTTTTATAGAATTATGAGCCAATTCCATCATTTTTAATTCAAATTTTGGTTCAAATAGCTCTTTGTATTCTTTCGTGTTCCCTCCAAATGGTGGATGATCTGTGTTTAAAGGAGCGTCAAATAACAGTCCTACAAGTTTTCCGTTACTTGATAGTAGTTCATGCATTTTAACTACATAGGCACTTCTAAATTTAGGATCTAAAGCACAAAAGAATGTTTGTTCAACTATGATGTCAAAATTACCATTCAATTCAAAAAAATCTTGGTGTAATAAATGATCATCAGGGAAGGTAGGTATTCTTGTTTTGATGTTTTTTAAAGGTTGCTCAGCAATGTCAATTACTGTAACATTGGTAAACCCTTGTTTATGCAAGTATTCTGCTTCATAGCTATTTCCTGCACCAGGAATAAGAATCTTCAGTTCTTTATTTGTTAACTGATCTATGTATTCTTTTATTGGTGTAGAAACATGGCCAATATCCCAGCCGGTTTGTTCTTTTTGGTATTTATCGTCCCAAAATTCTTTGTTAATTTTCTTCGCCATTTTTGTTCAATTTTTTAATCAATTTAAAAGTAAGAAATACTCCAAACAAAGGAAGTAAAGCCAAGAAGATATAAATATTATAATTAATTACTCCATAAATAGCTGCAGCAATCACAGGGAAAGTAGCATTAGATAAAGACTGAATAGATTCGCTAATTCCCATTAGTTCTCCTAATTTGTCTTTGTCGGCATGTTGCGAGATTAACGAATTGAAAACAGGAATGGTAAGGGATAAACCTAAGTTTAGTATGTAATACAATACCATATAAATCCATAAGACATCCGTTACCGTAATGGCCATTAATCCTAGCGACATTAAACCAAAACCTAGCCCAAGTGTTTTTAGTTCTCCTATTCTTACCACCACTCTTCGGAAAATAAAAGCTTGATTGAAACCAAGAAATAACCCAGCAATAAGCATAAATAATCCCACTCCAATTTCGTCAAATTGAAATAAATCAATAATGAAAAGAACAATTGTAGAAATGTAGCAAGCCATTGTTACACTCATTATTATTTTAAGTAATAATACTTGTTTAATTATCATTTTTGGATTCAAAAGATTTACTCTCTTTACCAAATTGAAAGACTTAAAGAAATTGTGTTTTTCGTAAGGCCTTCTGTCTTCTTCTTTGTGAGATTCTTTAAGGAAAAGCATTAAAACGATTAGTGTGATAAATGAAATACTTGCAGCAGTAATAATTGTTCCTAAATACCCAATAGAAAAACTAGCAGTAAATCCTCCAATTGCGGGTCCTACTACAAAACCAATTCCTGCGATTCCTCCCAAGGCTCCAAATATTGTTTTCTTTTGCTCAATAGTTGTAATATCAGAAACATATGCATTAGCTACAGATACATTTCCTCCTGTAAGTCCGTCCGTTATTCTTGCAAATGCAATCACCAATAAAGGTAAACTGAAATAGAATATTTGCCCCATAAAACTAAAAGGAGAGCCTTCCAAAGTGTTGTTAGGTATGAAATAAGCGACACCAAAAACAATCCAACTTAAGAATGTACCCAATTGAGAAATTAGTAGAATAGGTTTTCTCCCTTTACTGTCGGATAGTTTTCCTAAATAAGGTGACCCAATGAACTGAAAAAATGAATAAGTAGAAAGTAGTAATCCATAAATGTAATCGGGTGCATTGGCATCCTTTACAATAAATGGAAGTACAGGTATCATTATGCTGAATCCAATCACATTAACAAATGTGAGTAAATAAGCAGGTAAAATTTTAATGTTCTTCAATTGGGTTATTACTTTTTTGGAGTGTATAAAAGTACACAATTTGATAGATAAAATCTTTATAAAATAAGTATCTTTGTGTAAACAAATATTTAAAAATGGAAAACGGAATATTCGCAAAATTTAATACTTCTAAAGGAAGTATTACAGTAAAATTAGAAGCAGAAAAGTGCCCAATGACAGTTGCTAACTTTGTTGGTTTGGCAGAAGGGAAAATAGAAAATGATTCAAAGGCTCCTGGAGAACCTTATTACAATGGATTAAATTTTCATAGAGTAATACCAGATTTTATGGTACAAGGTGGTTGTCCAAATGGAACAGGTGCAGGTGGACCTGGATATGATTTTAAAGATGAATTCAATTCAACTTTAAAGCATGATGCTCCGGGGATTTTGTCTATGGCAAATGCAGGACCTGGAACCAACGGGAGTCAATTTTTTATTACACATGTTGCTACTCCATGGTTGGATGGTAATCATACTGTTTTTGGTCACGTAATAGAAGGTCAAGATGTGGTAGATGATATTAGAGGAGGAGATTTAATGGAATCTGTTGAGATCATTAGAAATGGAGCAGAAGCAGAAGCATTTGATGCTGCAGCAGTGTTCAATAAATTAAAGTAAGCTTATAAATAAGGGCAATTACTATGGAATATAGTAATTTGCCCTTATTATACTGAAATAGCCAAAAATAGAGTTAAGAATACATGAAACAAATCAAATTCATACTAGGTTTAATAATTGTTGTACTCACAGTTTCATTTGTGAGCTCAACAAAACCTTCGTATAAATTTGCTGTTTTGAAATACAATGGAGGAGGAGATTGGTATGCAAATCCAACTTCGGTTCCTAATTTGGTTAAGTTTTGCAATGAAAAACTTAACATGAACATCAGCCCAACAGTTGATGAAGTAAATGTAGGTGATGCAGAATTATTTAACTATCCTTTTGTTCATATGACTGGACATGGGAATGTAGTATTTAACGATAATGATGTTGCCAATTTGAGAAAATACCTAAATGCTGGTGGTTTTCTTCATATTGATGATAATTACGGAATGGATAAATTTATCCGTACGGAATTAAAAAAAGTGTTTCCAGAAACGGAATTAGTAGAATTACCTTATTCGCATCCAATTTATAACCAAACGTATAAATTCAATAAAGGATTACCCAAAATTCACGAACATGATGATAAAGCTCCACAAGGTTTTGCTATTATAAAAGAAGGAAGAGTTTTGGTGTATTACACGGTAGAGTGTGATTTGGGAGATGGCTGGGAAGACGAAGATGTGCATAACGACACAAAAGAAACGAGAGATAATGCTCTAAAGATGGGAGCAAATATTGTTCAATTTACTTTAATGAATAATTAATGGATTTACAAGCAATTAATACTACTCTTGAGTCTCAAATAAACGAAGATTTATATTCAAAATTGGTTTCTCAATTAGAGAAAGATTTTGTGATGTCTGGAATAAATTATGATTTTAGTGATTTATTACCCGACCAACTGATTAATGCATTGTATGAAGTAGTGGAGGAGTTACTTTCTAAAGAGTATCCTACCTTATTAAATTTATTGTACAGAATGGATATTCCGGAATCTGCGATAAAATTTAATGAAGTGCCAACTGTAGAACAGCAATTGGTTAATTTGATTTTGAGAAGAGAGTTTCTTAAAATTAAATTGAGAATGAAATATTCTTCTTAATTATTTTCAAAGTTTGGTTTATACTAGTAGGGTATAAGTATGTTTCCAATTTTTTTTAATCCCTTGCTTATTTCTTTCAATAAAAGGTAAGGATTCAATTTCTTTCATACTATAAATAAGTAGGAATGTAAATTCCCTTTCTATACTTACGTATTTCTTACAACCTAAATATTGCAATAGAGATTCATTTATATCCTACGAAAGTATAAGGCATAAAAAAAGCTCCGTAAAACGGAGCTTTTTTTTGATATCATATAAATATCGTATTTGTTTAACTAAAAATTAGTCAACAGTTACGTTTAATGCATTCAATCCTTTTGGAGTTTCTTCTACTTCGTAGCTTACTTTGTCTCCTTCTCTGATTTCGTCAACTAAACCGTTAGCATGTACAAAAACATCTTTACCACCTTCGTCAGGTGTGATGAATCCAAATCCTTTAGTCTCGTTGAAAAATTTTACTGTTCCGTTACTCATATTGTTTATTTATATATTTTATTAAGCACAAATGTACTCATTTATTATTTAATAATCATAATAAACCAACTTATTTTCAATATTTTATAAAGTTGGCTTTGTATAATAGTGATAGTATGGGATTAAAAATAAACTTTTATTTAATTTTAAAAATCTATTCTATAGTTGTTTAAATCATATTAATTAAAAGATATGATAGAAATTTTAGGGTTAGAAATAATTTCACTACTAACAAGATTTTTATATTTAATGGTACCTATTACATAAGATTGGTTGTTATTTTTGAAAGTTTCGGAGATAGAATCGAATATTTCTAGGTCTAAATGGGTGTTGTTCTCATAACTCACATAAAACTTACCTATACCTTTATATATAAGGTCATATTCTTTAAACCCTTTTTTATACTCATATTTATAACCAAACTTATAAGCCGATATATCACTTAGCACGGCAGAAGAGGTAGGAAACCTACCTGCTCCTTTGCCATAAAAGAACTGTTTGTCGGCAAGAGTACTTTCTATTATTACTCCATTATATTCATTGTTAGTTTGTCCTAAAGATTCATTCTTGTTAATGAATTTAGGCAATACCGCAATGTTGTTTATCTCACCCTCTTCATCAGAAGTACAATTGGATACTAGCTTAATCACACAATCTTTTTCTTGAGCATAGTTAAAATCAAATGGTTTTAGCGAAGTAATTCCTTTTCTTATAATCTTATTGGTATCAATTTTTTTACCAAAAGCATGCAATGCAATAATACCCAATTTATGTACAGAGTCTATTCCTTCTACATCTAGAGTAGGATTACTCTCGGCAAATCCTTTTTCTTGAGCATCTTTCAATGCTTTGGAATAAGTATTCTTTTCATTCAACATCTTACTCAATATATAATTGGTAGATCCATTTACAATTCCATTTACCGATTTCAGGAGGTCGTTATCAAAATATTCCTCCAAGTTTCTAATGATAGGAATACTTCCACAAACTGCGGCTTCATATAAAAAGGAAACATTATGCTTTTTACTCAGCTCGATTAACTCAAGATGGTGATCAGAAATCATTTGCTTGTTTGCACTTACCACTGATTTACCGTTAGTAATTGCTTTTTTTACTATGTCATAAGCTGCTTCCGAATCACTTATAAGCTCAATTATCATCTCTATTTCTGGGTCGTTAATAATTTTATCTCCATCAGTAGTAAAAAGAAAAGCAGGTGCTTTTCTTTCTTTTTCAACTTGCTTAATTGCAATTTGTTTTATTTCTAAATTTAGCTGTGGTTTTTGGGCAAGAACTTTATAAATTCCTTCTCCAACAACTCCAAAACCAAACAAACCTATTTTTGTAGTTTTCATCCCTGTTTATTTTTTCTTATTTATTTTATCAAACGTATTTTCTAAATCTTCTATTAGATCTTCAGCATTTTCAATTCCACAAGAAAGTCTTATTAATGAGTCTTGTACACCCGATTTTAATCTTTTCTCTCTAGGAACAGAAGCATGAGTCATTTTGGAAGGTTGGCAGAGTAAACTTTTAACTCCTCCTAAGCTTTCTGCTAGTTTGAAATATTTGGTATTGGTCACAAATTCGGTAGCTTTTTCTGAGGTATCTTCTTTCAAGCTAAATGAGATAATCCCTCCATACAATCCGTTTTGTTGTTGGGTTGCAATCTCATGGTTTTTGTGATCTTTTAATCCAGGGTAATGAACTTTGTCTACCCAAGGATTTGAGTTAAGATAATTGGCAATTTTAAAACCAGTTTCGCATTGTTTCAATACTCTTAGCTCAATTGTTTCTATTCCTCTAATCACTAAAAAGCAATCCCATGGACCAAGAATTCCTCCTGTAGCATTTTGAATAAATTTAATTTTATCTGAAAGCTCTTTCGTTTTTGAGACTACAATTCCTGCTACCAAATCGGAATGACCTCCGAGGTATTTTGTAGCACTGTGAATGATGATATCAGCCCCTAGTTCAAAAGGTCTTTGGCTAATTGGGCTCGCAAATGTATTATCTACTACAAGTAATGCATTGGCAGATTTAGCAATTTGCGCTATGCGTTTCACATCACTAATTTTTAGAGTTGGATTAGTTGGTGTTTCAATCCAAATAAGTTTTGTTTTAGAATTCACATATTCCAAAATATTGTCTGCCTCGGTAGTATCTACATAGTGAATTTTGATACCCAGTTTCTCGTAAATATTCGTAAATAGGCGATAAGCTCCTCCATAAATGTCGTCTACCGCAATTATTTCATCTCCAGTAGATAATAGTTTTGCTACTGCATCAATTGCTGCCAAGCCTGTGGCGAATGCAGAGGCCGAATTTCCACCTTCTAGTTTGGTGACTAAGTTTTCTAAAGCTTTTCTAGTTGGATTGCCGGATCTGGCATAATCATAGCCTTTGTTTACTCCTGGCGCTTCCTGCACAAAGGTTGAAGTTTGGTAAACCGGTACCGAGATTGCACCTGTAAGTTCGTCTACTGGTACGGAATGAAGGATTTGTGTAATGTTACTCATTTTTTAAATAAATTTTAATTGTTAATAATTAAGATTTACCAAGAGTAGCGTCAGGTTGGAGCCAAAAAAAAAGGCTCTCCTGATAATCAGAAGAGCCTTTTTGTGTTTAGCATATTTCAGCTAAAATTTATAGAGACATTTCTAACTTATCTGTATTCGATTTCTCGAACTGGAGTTAGCACCTTGCACACAAATCGTGGCAGGTTGCTAAAGCGTCATAGGGCCATTCCCTCGGCTTTTCTTGATAAGAATCTTTGTTTAGAACTTTTGTTGCACAAAGATATGTCAAAATAAATCTAACATCCTAATTTTATTTTTGATTATTTATTTATTGCGATAAATTTAAGTAATTTTTATGTTTTTAAATCATTGTATTATAACTTTTTATAAGTAATTTAATTTTTTGTAATTTTTTTGATAAAAAATAAAAATGGGAGATGTTACTATAATTTACACGATATTTGATAAAAACAATTAATGCCAATACTCACAGGAATATTTCTAGGATTAACAACTTTGCTCTTCATAGGACCTGTATTTTTCTATTTATTAAAAAGCAGTTTAGAAAGCGGATTTAAGGCTGGAATTGCTGTTGCATTAGGAATTATTATTGGTGATATTATTTGCGTTTTACTTGCAATTTATGGTTTTGGTAGTTTTTTCGAATCTGCAGAGAACCAAAAATGGTTTGCAGGAATAGGAGGTGTGATTTTGCTGTTTTTTGGATTAAAAAATATACTAAAACCATCAATATCGGATACAAAAACAAAGAAAAACTCGAAAAAAAGTATGTTTATTTATGGTTTAAATGGTTTTTTAATCAATTTCATTAATCCATTTGTATTTGCCGTTTGGTTTGGATTTTACACAATAAATAAAGCAAAATACAATGAAAATGAAGTGATTTTTTCTTTGGTCATAACTCTTCTATTTATTTTTATTACTGATGTAATTAAAGCATATTTTGCTCAAAAGCTTACACTAGTTTTAAAGAAAAATAGAATAGAAAAATTATTCAGAATCGTAGGAATTATAATGATTGGTTTTGCTATAAGACTCATAATCACATTTTATGAATTATAGGTATATTGTAACTTACTAACCTCATAAAAACTAACAATTATGAAATTCGAATGGCTTTATTTAGTACTAGCAGCATTAATTCCTATGATTGTAGGATTCATTTATTATCACCCAAAATTGGCAGGAACTGCTTGGATGAAAGCAACTGGACTGACGGATGAGAAGATGAAAAGTGGAAATATGGGTGTTATTTTAATCGCAAGTTTATTTCTTAGTTTTCTTGTAGCAGTTTCTATCGCAATGTTCACTACCCACCAAACAGATTTACATTCTATGTTTAACGATCTAGATGGTTATGGTGAAGAAGGCTCTGTTATTAGTAATCTAATTTCAGATGCTCTTGCAATTTCTGGCGATAGGTATATAAGTTTTGGACACGGAGCTTTTCATGGAACTTTTATCGGATTGTTCTTTGTGTTTCCAATTATGGCTACCAATAATTTATTTGAAAGAAGACCGTTCAAATTGACAATAATTAACGCAATATATTGGATAATTACTTTAGCATTAATGGGAGGATTCCTAAATCAATTTGGATTTCAGGAGTTTACAGCATTTTAATAGTTGTAATAATTTACATAATCAAGAGCTATCTTTCTTATGGGAAGGTAGCTTTTTAGTTACCAGAAATTCTGTCTTTAAGATCTCCCAAAGCTTTTCCAATATCCATATCTTGGGGTCTTTGACTTTGTTTGGCTTCCATTATTCCATCTTCATTCATCCATAATTTATATTTCCAGAAGAACGGAGAATCTTCCTCAAATCCAAACTGACCAAAACGAATATCGGTAAACAGTAGTGTGTCAGTTTCAGTTTCATTTACAAGATACCAACCTGCAGCAATATGCTTTAATTGTTGCACTACTTTTTGATTTTTATATGGATCTAGTAATTCGTGGTTTTTTGTGAATTCTGGCGAAAAAGTAATCTCTTTTGTATCAAAAAAGGAATAATATCCCATTTTATAGCCCGTTTTTGTCTCAATTTGTGCATTCCACAAAATGGTATTTAGTGGAGTAGGGCGAGTGTCCATTTCCAAATAACTGATATTTCCCGCTTCTAGTGCTTTTTCAAATTTTCCGTATCCTATTCCTTTTAGCACAAAGGTTAATGCCATGTAGGTTGTACTCACAATTAATCCTATATTATTGAATCGGGTTCGTTTAGGATTTGTTCTTTTATAGCACATTGCAATAATGACAAAGATTAAGAAAGGAACTGTATAAAGAGGATCTGCTACAAATATATTTTTATAAGCTAATCTATAATCAAATGGCCAGAAAAACTGTGTTCCCCAAGTGGTATGCGCATCCAATAATGGGTGAGTAACTAGCGACAAAAAAAACAACCAAGACCAACCTTTGTAGGTAGCTTCATTTTTACTAGGATTTACTTTGAAAATAAGAGCTAAAACTCCCAAAAGAACAACAAAAACACCAATTTGAAGACCAATCGTTTTAGCAGAAAATGCCATTAAAATAAAAACAACAGTGGTAATGGCAGTTAGTGTATATTTTTGGTACTTATTTACTAGCCATCCCAATATGGGAGCCATGAGTAAAGAGAAAAAGAGCGAATGCGAAATTCCTCTGTGCAATTCGGTAGAAGTAATAGGGTCTGCGAAGAGTTTGATGAATACATCTAAATCTGGAATTGTTCCTGCAATGGCTCCCCAAAGCATAGCTTTGTTTCCTACTTTTTTACCTAAAACTGCTTCTCCTACAGCAGCACCTAATACTATTTGTGTTAATGAATCCATTAGTTAGAAAATTCTTGTTTGAAAGGTTTACGTAATTCAAATTTGCTTGGCGAAATAAAATGAAACAAAGGTTTTAATGCCAAGTTATGAATGGCATTGTTGTGTTTTGCGTATAAATTCATGTTTTCGGGAACAGCTCCAATTGCACTTTTTATTAGTTCACTTGTTCTTCCCAAATGAAGCTCTTTGGCTCCTAATTGTATAGCTTGTTCTATGTAATCGTAAAGTAACCTTTGGTAAATAGCATAAGTATTATTGTGTCTGTAATCTATGCCTACATAGTTTGCTTCTAGTACATTATTGTTGAGTAGAGCAGTGCTAAATCCAATTAATTCGCCATTGCAATATGCTCCTCTTAATATAAATCCCGACCCAAGCTCTTCCTTTAGTTTAGCAAATGCAATGGGTTTTATTTTACCAAAACTGAAATTGGATTTCTCCGCTACATTATTGAATAAAATTTCTATTTCTTTGCTGTTTTCGATAATCTCTTGGCTAGTAAAATCTTTAAAATTTAAATCCTTAGATTTTTTAAAAACTCCCTTAGCTCTAGTTCTATATTTTGTTTTTAAACTGAATAAATATTCATCCATATTGCTCCATGATTTATGAATTGGTAGAATCATATTTACATCAATCATAAATTCTCTAAAACTATGATTTTTAAATAATTTACCGTAAGTATTTTCTTTTGCCCAAAACTCTTTGAACAAGACAATACTTGCTTTTTTATCAGCTCGTTTACTTTGTTTTTTTATCTCTTTGGATACAATTACCATTTCATCAATGGCATTAGCTTTTGTCAAACAATTGGAGTAAATAAATCCATTTTCACCATCAGAAAATACATTTCCACAAACCATTACATTAAATGTAAATAGCTTTGATTTTGCTCTACTTACGCAAGAAATTACTTGATTAGGTTTATGCTTTCGTTTGTCGGTAAAAGTTACAATCTGAAAAGCACTTACCAATACGGGGTCGTTACTTTGGTTGTAAGAAACGGAATAGTAAAAATCTATGTCTTTCTTCATAGATTCTTCCAATGCTTTGAGGTAGCCAAAAGACAAGTAAATATTGGTTCCATCTACAACTTTGTTCCAGTTCTTTTTGTCAAATTCTGTTATAGAAGTTGCAATTTTTCTAGTTGTAATAATAGATTCTGTTTCGGACAATTTTTTCCTTTTTTAGGTTATTCAAATGTATAACTATTTTCTTAAACTAATTTTCAGAAAATAGAGGCAAAAGCATTGACTCCTGAAAAAATAAAAACTTACCAAAAACTTTTAATAAATAGCTTTGCTGCCATAAATGCGATAGCTAAAAAATAAGCAACAACTGCACCTTTTGGAAATGAGTAACTGAGTTGCTTTTTTACATTATCAGATTCTATCTTTTTTATTTGATTCAAATCCTGAACAAAATCAGGACAATTACCGTAAAATTTAGGTTTTCTTTGAGTAAAAGAGCAATTTATTCCTGTTTTAGGGTCAAATATCCTGTTTTCACAAATTTTGCAATGTTCAAGCCTTTGTTTTAATTCCATAATTGACATTTACTTCTTATCAATGTTGGTGTTCTCTACCTTTTATTTTTCCTTCTTGATATTGTTTGTCCAGTTCTTCTTGTTCCTTTATTTCTTCTTTTGTCAGTTGTTTTTCTCCCAATTTACTCAAGTCTGGCTGTCCTGCATTCATCCAGCAGGTGTACCAAAAACTACCTACAGAAGTAATAGAAGATCTCATTCTTCTTTCTATCATTCCATCTAGCATATCTTGATATTCCTTGCTATACTCTTTAGAATATGTTTTTATAGTTCGGTTTCCTCTGTTGTCAAATGCATATTTTCTATCACTTGGATATGAGCCATGAAGGTTTTTTTCGAAACTCAATACTGAATCTACAGCATAGTGACTTTGCTCTACCACATCCCAAATGTAATCTTGCGGTTCCTCTATATAGCTAGCTTGACCAACAAAAAAGTCATATTCTTCGGAGAATAATTCAGGTATTCTCGATTCCCAAAAACCATGTATCCCTTTTTGGTTGGTTAATTGTCCGTTATAGTTTTCGGTGGTGTGCAGTGGAACAGAAGCGTCACCTATGTAATGACCAATCTCTGCCGATAATTTTAAAATCTTGGTAAGATCTTTTTCTTTAAAAGCTTTGGTTAGTTTGTAAGCCATAAAGTTAACATGCCAAGGAACAATACCATAGGCTTGCAATGTATCTTCTGTGAATTTGCCAATAGCATCTTGCCATTTTCTAGGCATATATTCAAAAGGAGTAAGGCTATCGTGGTGATAATGGTCTATATCTATATAATGTCTTGGAGCTTCTCCTTCTACAGCATACCTTCTTTTATCGGGATCTACAGCATGATCGGTAATAAACTCTATGTGTTTTTTGTAAAAAGAGAACATTCCTTTTGGCAAAGTAAACACTGCCAATCTATTTATTTTTTTATGTCCATAAAATCCCCAAACGGCAGAACATGAATGAGGTTTTTCAATTTTATTTGGTGTATTTTTAATACTTGCAAATAAAAAGAAGGAACTTACAAGAATTGTTGCAAGCGATAAATAAAAAGGAATTAATTTTAATTTCATAGTAATAAAAATAGCATTTTTTAGTTTAATATTTTAAGATTAGTGTTTTAATAAATAGTTATGAGAATTAAAAATATCTTTATTTTGAGTGTTTTTGCCTTTTTGTTTTCGTTCACAAGGAGCGAAAAAACACGCATAGACATAAATAATATAGATCAAGATAAATTAGAAATTCTTATCCTTGAAAAAGTGAATGAATTGAGAGAAAAGAAGAAAAAGCCTTTATTATCAATGAATAATATATTGGGAAAAGCAGCAGTAAACCATGCCGAATTCCTTAAGAAACACAAGAAATTATCTCATAATCAATCTTCTAGAAAAACAAGAACACCAATGGACCGCACAGATTATTACGGAGGGAAATTTAGCTATGTAGGAGAAAATATTGCATATACCTATTTGTATGAACCCGTGAAAGGAGCCGAGAATACAAGAAACTCAGTTGTTTTGAAAAGTTATGAAGCTACTGCAGAGTATTTTTATCAACTTTGGAAGAACTCCAAAACCCATTATAAGAACATGATTGATGGAGATTTTAATTTATCAAAAATTAGATTTTCATTTGACAGTAAAACGAATAGAATTTACGGAGTTCAGGTATTTGGCGCTTTATAACTAAATATTAACCGTTTGAATCAAAAATTTTATTAAATTTGTTTAAATCAAAAAACGAATTATGAAAACTATTTACACGTTATTGTTTGCCTTAACATTCTCTTTGTCAATATTCTCTCAAGGAAGTGGATACTTAGGAATATCAATGAAGAAAGCTTCTGAACAAGGAGTGAGGATTTCTGAAGTGCTAGAAAATGGGGCAGCATTTGTTTATGGATTAAAACAAAATGATGTAATCATGAGTGTAGACGGTATAGAAGTAAATACTGCAATAGAATTAAAAACAGAAATTACAAAGAACGATTGGGGACAATCAATTTCTTTGAAATATAAAAGAGATGGGCACACAAACCTTAAAGAAATAGTATTGGGAAGTAAAGCTAATAAAGTTACTTACCATGTAAAAAGAAGAAAGATTAACTCTTCTTACGAATGGAATTTTGATGAGAATACGTGGGTTACAGTTTTGAATGGAAATGCTACCAAAATTGTAAAAAAGAACGAAAGCGGATTAAAAGAAGCTTACGAAATTACAGAAGGAAGTGAAACTCCTCAAGCTTTTTCTGATTTGGAAGATAAAATGGATATTATAGAAGCTATTGATGCAAGAAACGCAGGAAAGAAGTTTTACCCTTCTATTACTGTTTACATTAAAACGTATACAGAACCAGTAAAAGTTGAATCTACGCCAAATACAAACACCATTTTGAATGCTGAATTAAAAGCTTACCCTAATCCTTCTTTAGGTCAATTTCAGTTTTCACTGAAAATGGATGAGCCAACAAGCAAGCAATTATCTTGGCAGGTATTTGATGTTACAGGAAAGAAAATTACAGAAGGAAAGTTGAATGAATTTTCTGGTGTAACAACTCAAAAATTAGATTTGACTAACCAAGGAGCTGGTGTTTATTTGTTGAGAGTAATAAACGACAAACAAGTAATGACAGAGAGATTGATAGTGAAGTAAAGGTCACCCTTCCAGACATTTTGAGCAAGCTCAAAACCCTCAAGGTTTGGGCTTGTAGATTAAAAATAAAAGTTTAAAAAACCGATAAACGAAAGTTTATCGGTTTTTTTTGTTCTCTATTCAGCTGTCATTCCCTCGGAGGAGGGAATCTTAAAACGAGAATATTA
>CAXIAX010000019.1:0-35064 GCA_964021785.1 uncultured Flavobacteriales bacterium | reverse complement strand
TTACAATCAAGTAATTATTTTTTCATAGGGAAGAAGGGCGTGCTGAAAAGTGCGCCTTTTTTTTGTGTGTAAAAATTGGTTACTTTGTATACATGAAATTAAAACAAAAAATAGCTAATTGTGACGTATGCAGAGCCAAACTAGAGTTGGGTCCTAGGCCTGTTCTTAATTTTCATAAAAACAGCAAAATAGCTATCATTGGCCAAGCACCAGGAAAAGCTGTTCATCTATCAGGTATTCCTTGGGATGACAAAAGTGGCTATAACTTAAGAAAATGGCTAGGTGTATCTGACGAAACTTTTTACAATTCCGAACAAATAGCTCTTATTCCAATGGGATTTTGTTACCCAGGAAAAGGAAAATCAGGTGACTTACCTCCTACTAAGGAATGTGCTCCACAATGGCACAACTCGGTTTTTAATGAAATGAAAAAATTAGAGTTGGTTATTTTGATTGGCACTTATGCACAAAACTATTATCTGAAAGATAAAAAGAAAAGAACTTTAACGGATACAGTTATGGCATTTGAAGAATATTTACCCGAATTCTTTGTACTTCCTCATCCTTCTCCAAGAAACAATATTTGGAAGGCCAAAAACAAATGGTTTGCTCTAAACATTTTACCTATTTTAAAACTTAAAGTTGAAGAAATATTAAGCACATAAATAAGTATTTTAACCTATACTTATTACTTTTGTTTGTAATATTTTTTTCTAATAATTTGATTAAAACAAAAGCTCATTCAATTTAAACATAGTTTTCACCAGCTAACTAACAAAGCAACTACTCACAACACATAATCACTTCATTTATATTAGGTTAATATAAAATTATTTGTTATTATTATAAGACACTTCAGTCCCAATAAAAGAATATGATTTCTCGTCTATCCTACAAAACAATACTCTTTTGCATTTTGCTTATCGCATTTTGCACGAAGTCTATTGCTCAAACCAAGTTGTTTGAGGATAGGGAATTGAATACGATTCACAATTATCGAATCATGCAAGATCATTTTGGTTTCATTTGGATGATTGGAGAAAAAGGTATCGCAAAATATGACGGAACAAATTCAAGAACATTTACAACAAAAGAAGGACTACCTACAAATGACATTTGGAATATTAGAATTACTGATGATGATAAAATATGGTATTTTTCTTCGGCCAAAGAACACGGATATATTTTAAATAACGTAGTTTATAATTTCCCTGCACAAGACTCTAATATAGATATGAAACCAAAAAACATTGTTCAGAAGGAAAACAATGTAGGGTTTTATAATGCCAATCGGCAATATGTAGAACTAGTTGATGGAAAGTGGACAGTAAAAAACAATTTTGAGAAAGAGAAAGTCTTTTATTTAAATTCTGACTACTGTAAATCTATCTACTACAAACAAGACTCAATATTCATTCGTACAAATAAAAATGAAACTCGTTTTATTTCCAAAAAAGGAGAATTAACTACGTATTTCAGTATTTATCCTAATGAGCTTTTATTTCTTTTTGTAGATAATAATATAAAAACAATCAATCTCAAAACTTTAATAATAAGTGATTTAGATTTAACCAAATACAATTTAAACTTAAAACACAAAATTGCAGTTAGCTACCAAAACAACAATTTTCAATTAACGGGAAATAATTTTGTATTGGAACTAGATAGCAATTTAAACATTCATAATGTGAATTGCATTAAAAATGAGTTTGAGAGTTTTTATAGCATGATAGATAGGTTAGGAAACCTATGGATAGTGAGTTTTAATAATGGAATATACTTTATGTCTTATCCAGAAACGAAAAGTAAAACTTATGATATTGGATCTACCAAAGAATTGAAAGTGATAAATGGTAAGATTCATTTTATTACCAAAAAAAAATACTTTGGAAGAATTGAAAACGAGAAAACCGAAGTTAAATTTACAAACTTGAATGAGAGTGACATTTATTCTTACTTCTCATTAAAAGACAGTATTTACTTATTCATAAACAATACCATTGTTCTCGACTCTCACTATGTCCCTATTAAAATAAACAAATTATGGAATGCAAAAAGCATTGTAAAAATTAAAGATCATTATTATGTTTCCCATCATTACAATTCCGAAATATTAGATTCAAATCTAAATTCTATCATCAAGTTCCCTCTTGCTTTTAAAGATGTGATTTACTACAAAGACACTTTGTTTATTGCTACCTACTCTGGGCTTTATTACAGAAATGGAAATGATTTTTTAATTCATCCTCTCAACTTCACAAAACCCATAAACTCTATTGCAATCTCCAACAATAGTTTGATTATAGGAACAGATGGAAATGGACTATACCAATACATAAATGGCACTATTACTAAGCTATTTGACGAAGTCTCTTTTGTAGAAAAAGTAAAGGTATATAACGATAGTAACATATTGGCTGCAACAAATAAAGGGTTATATTCTATAAAAAACACAAGTCACAGCATTAAACTTAAATCTATTTATAACATAAATGACGGATTAAAAAGCAACTTGGTTAATGACGTAATTTTATTGAACGACAAGCTATACATTGCTACCGCCAAAGGAATTACCACTATTGATTATCATGTAAAACAACAACAGCAGCTACAATACATAAACGTATACAGGATAAAATGGAATGGTGAAGAAATAAAAGATAGTATTTTTAAAGTAAAGCACAACAGAAATAATACTTTAGAAGTATTTTTCTCCACGATAAACTACACAACAAAAAACTACCTTAACTACAGTTATAAATTAAGTCCTAGTCAAGCTAGTTTTATTGAAATTCCTAATGGACAAATTAATTTAAACAACCTTCCTATTGGGAAGCACGAGCTAACGATAAAAGTAAGAAATGATAAAAATACAGTACTAGAAAAGACTGTTCCGATTATTATAGAACCAAATTGGCATCAAACAATTTGGTTTAGAACACTTGCAGTTATTTTATTCCTATTAGCAACTTTTCTAATAATAAAAGACTTCAAAAAAAGAATATCCAAAAAATCGGAAAAGAAAATCAAACACGAAAAACAGTTATCAAACTTTAAGTTACAGGCACTACGTTCGCAAATGAATCCTCACTTTGTTTTCAATTCATTAAATGCAATTCAGTATTATATAAATGAAAACAACCTTGAAATGTCCGACAAGTACTTATTGAAGTTCTCTAGACTTATAAGACACTTTTTTGATTTATCCAATGAAACCGAAATTAGTTTGAACAAAGAGATTGAATTACTTTCTAGCTATTTGGAAATAGAAAAAATGAGATTTTTTGATAAATTAGAATATGAAATAATAATTGATCCCTCATTGAAAGACAATGATTTTAAAATACCAACAATGATCTTGCAGCCCTTGGTAGAAAATGCGGTTAATCATGGTGTTTTTCACAAAAAAAAGGGAGGAAAAGTCACCTTAGAATTCAATAAATTAATAGACTATTCTTTTGAAGCAAGAATAAAAGACAATGGTATTGGTATAAAAAAATCGAAAGAGTTAAAAGCAAACTCAATTCAAGGGCACAATTCCAAATCTACTCTTATCTTTAAGGAAAGAGTACGATTATTAAACAAATCGCAAAAATGGAGTGTAGATTATGAGATAAAAAATTTGACGGAAGACGAAACTTATCCAGGGACAGAAGTGATAATAAAATTTAAAAGAAAATGATTACTGCCATACTAATAGATGATGAAGAGATTGCCCTTAAAAGTTTGGAAAACAAAATAAGGAAGAACATCCCCTACATTGATATTTTATTTACAACTCAAGATCCAGAAGAGGCCATAAATAAAATTGATGAATTACAACCTGAGTTAATCTTTTTGGATATTGACATGCCAATGATTAGCGGATTTGATTTATTGGCAAAAATAAATGCACCCAATACCGAAGTGATCTTTGTTACTGCTCATGTTAACTATGCGATTAATGCAATAAAACACAATGCCATTGATTATATTTTAAAACCAATAGATATAGAAGAATTACAAGCTGCAGTAGAAAAAGTTAAAGAAAATATTTTTGAAAAAGAAAACCTAAACAAACAGATTACCTTACTACAAAGTAAAAGTAAAAATAGATCTAGCATAATAATACCCACCCAACAAGGACTAAGTTTTTTCAAACCAGATCAAATCATTAGGCTAGAAGGAACAGGTGGTTACACCACTATTTACACCACAAAAGAAAAACCAATTTTAAGTTCAGCAAACATTGGAAAATTCTCTACTCTATTGGAATATCCAAACTTTTTTCAGGCACATAAATCACACATTGTGAATATGGAATTCATAAAAACCTACTTAAATGAAGGAACTCTAGAACTAACAAATGGGGATTTTGTTCCATTATCTAAACCAAGAAAAAAACAATTTCTTGAACAACTGAACAATAAATTTTAGGATATAAAGAAGCTACTTCTACCCTCTTTGTTTTTCATTCAAAGAAGAATAATAACCACCTCTTGCCAGTAATTGCTCATGTGTTCCTTGTTCAATTACTTTCCCCTCATTCATTACAAGAATTAAATCGGCATGTTCTAATGAAGAAACTCTATGACTAATAATCACACTAGTTTTCCCTTTCATTATTCTTTTTAAGTTATTAAGAATAATAGACTCTGTTTCGGTATCTAAGGCAGATAAACAATCATCAAATATTAAAATATCTGGATGTTTTATAATTGCCCTGGCAATAGAAACTCTTTGTTTTTGTCCTCCAGATAATGTAATCCCTCTTTCCCCAACAATAGTCTCAAAGCCTTTATCAAAATCCATTATATTGGTATAGATATGAGCGTCTTTTGCCGCCTGAATCATTTTTTCATCACTAGTAGAGTCCAATTCACTTAAGCCAAACTTGATATTGTTAGCAATAGAATTGGAAAACAAAAACGAATCTTGTGGCACATAACCTATAGATTTCCTCAATTGAGTTAAATCAATATCCGTAATTGTATTATTACCTATTCTCACTTCTCCCGAAGTTACATCATACAACCTTGCAATCATATTAGCAATAGTAGATTTACCAGAACCCGTTTCACCTATTATCCCTAAAGTTGTCCCCTCTTTCAATGTAAATGAAACATTCTCCATTGCTTTAATTCCAGAATCTGGATAAACAAATGAAGCGTTTTTAAAGATAATATCTCCACCTTTCATATCCACAGCACCCTCTTTTGAGAAGATATCTGGCTCCTGTTTCAAAAATTCATTAATTCTTGTTTGAGAAGCAGCAGCTCTTTGCACCATAGAAGTAACCCAACCGATAGATGCAAATGGCCAAGTAAGCATATTTACATAAATAACAAACGCAGCAATATCTCCATTGGTAATCTCACCTGCATTGGCTTTAATTCCTCCAATATAAATAGTAAGAATTGTACTTGCTCCAATCAACAAAACAATAACAGGGAAGAAAAAAGCATTTATTGTCGCCAATTTCATTGATTTATCTTTGAAACCATCAACTTCATTTAGAAAACTATTGCTTAGCGATTTTTGCATATTATATGCTTTCACTACTCTAATTCCAGAAAAAGACTCTTGCACAAAAGTAGAAACTATAGACTGCTGCCTTTGCACTTCTTCACTTCTTTGATTCATTACTCTACTGATGTAATAAATCATAATCGTCATAATTGGCAAAGGGGCCAAAGCATATAAAGTAAGTTCTAAATTTACCGAAACCATATAGTATATAGTAAGAACACTTAGCACGAGCAAATTAATTGAATACATAATAGCAGGCCCTAAGTACATACGCACCTTACTAACATCTTCGCTAATCCTGTTCATCAAATCTCCCGTATTATTATTCTTATAGAATGCTGGAGATAGTTTTTGATAATGGCTATAAATTTCATTTTTCAAATCATATTCTATCAATCTTGACATAATAATGATGGTTTGCCTGTTCAAGAACACAAAAAAACCTCTAAGCAGAGAAATTCCAATGTATATTAAAGCCAAATAAAAGGCAGTATCCAAAATATCTATTTGGTCTACGTCATTAACTCCGCTATTTTTTATGCTCTCAATTTTGGATTCGAAAAGATCTACGGCTTTCTTAACAATTCTTGGCATTTCTACACCAAAAAAATTGGAGGCAGTAATAAAGATAACACCTAATATAAGGCGCCATTTATACTTAAAGAGGTATTTATTTAAATAAGATAGTGATTTCATTAGTGCAAAGATATCTATTTTCTTATTAAAGATGGGGAAATAAAAACCTCAAAAATAAAATGCACCAAAACTAAAATTTGTAAGCAATGGAGTCGTTTATTAATTATCGCGAAACAGGTAATAATATAAAATAATAATCGTAATTTTGTACACTTTAAAATTAACACTGATGGAAAATATGATTGCTGAAAAAGCGAAAGAAAATGGATTCCTTCTTCAGAGAATGGAGATGATGGGACACGAACAGGTTGTATTTTGTAATGACAAAGAATCTGGACTTAAAGCTATAATAGCTATTCACAATACTACATTAGGGCCATCACTTGGTGGAACTAGAATGTGGAACTATGCTAGCGAAGCAGAAGCACTAAATGATGTTTTGAGACTTTCTAGAGGAATGACGTACAAATCTGCTATATCAGGATTAAATTTAGGAGGTGGAAAAGCAGTAATTATTGCAAATCCTCATACAGATAAATCTGAAGCTCTTTTCCGTAGATTCGGAAAATTTGTAAATAGTTTAGGAGGAAAATACATTACGGCTGAAGATGTAGGTGTATCTCCAACTGAAATGATTTGGGTAAATATGGAAACTGATCACGTAAGTGGATTGCCAGGAAAAAGCGGAGACCCTTCACCTGTTACTGCTTATGGAGTATACATGGGAATGAAAGCTGCAGCAATGAAAGCTTTTGGAACGGATAGCTTAAAAGGAAAAAAAGTATCGGTACAAGGTGCTGGTCACGTTGGAGAATACTTAATTCAATTGCTTGAAAAAGAAGAAGCAGAAATATTTGTTACAGATATTTACCAACCTACTTTAGATAGAATAGAAAAAGAATACAAAGTTACTATCGTAGCTCCAGAAGATATTTACGATTTAGATGTAGATATTTATTCTCCTTGTGCTTTAGGAGCAACTGTAAATGACGAAACTTTGGCTAAGCTTAAGTGTAAAGTTATTGCTGGTGCTGCCAACAATCAATTGCAAGATGAAGTAAAGCATGGAAAACAATGTATGGACATGGGAATTGTTTATGCTCCAGATTACTTAATTAATGCAGGTGGTGTTATTAACTGTTACTTTGAAGTAACTGGTTATGACAAGGATCGTGTAATGGATTTAACTAAGAACATTTATAATACTACGTTAGCTATTTTCGAAAAAGCTGAAGCAGAAAACATTCCAACTTACCTTGCAGCCAATAAATTGGCAGAAGAAAGGATTGAGGCTATTGGAAAAACAAAACTATCATTTTAATGCTATCAAGAAGACATATTAGAATAAAAACATTCTTGGCATTATATGCCTACATATTTTCTAACAACAAAGAGTTAGACAAAGGAGAGAGAGAATTAATGTTTAGCCTTAAGAAAGTGTATGAATTATACATTACTTTCTTATCTGTATTTGATGAAATTCACCAGCTTGCTGAAGAAAAAATCGAAAATGCTAAAACAAAAATCTTACCTTCTGAGGACGACTTAAATCCTAACTTGAAGTTTGTAAACAATCGTGTTTTTACATTATTGAAACAAAACTCTCAATTACAAAAGGATATTGAGAGTATGAAAGTTATGTGGAGAACAGATGCTGCTTTTAGTGTAATTCGTCAAACTTACATGGAGATTAAAAAATCACCAGAATTTGATAGCTACATGAATAGTGGTGAAGATTCATTTGCTGAAGACAGAAACTTTATCATTACTATTTTCAAAAACTATATTGTAAACAATGAATTACTTCATGATGTACTAGAAGACAGTAGTATTTTTTGGAATGATGATTTGGATATTGTAGCTATGGCAACTATCAAAACAATAGAAACTATGGATGAAAATGACTCAGGTTTTGAGACTCTTTCTCCTTTGTTTAAAGATGAAGATGATGAGCAGTTTGCTAAGTTATTATTTAGAAACACAATCATTAAAGATGCTGAGTTACAAAAATTAATTAGCTCGCAAACTAAAAACTGGGATGTGGATAGATTGGCTAAAACTGATGTAATACTTATGAGTATGGCAATAGTAGAAGCTCTTGACTTCCCTTCTATTCCTGTAAAAGTTACTATGAACGAGTATATTGAAATTTCTAAATTTTATAGTACTCCAAAAAGTAAAGGATTTATTAACGGAATTTTGGATAAAATATTTAACCAATTAAAAAGTGACGGAAAAATAAATAAAACTGGAAGAGGATTAATAAACAAAACAGTTCAAAAATAATTCTATAAATTTATACCTATGAAAAAGTTCCTAGTCTTATTATCACTTTTCACTTTGTTATTTTCTTGTGGTGATTCTGAAATTACCGAAGACAACTATACAGATTTAATAGAAATGGATAGTCCGCCAGAACTGACATTTGAGGAAGATGAATATAACTTTGGAACAATCATAGAGGGGGCAGTAGTTACTTATAGATTTAATTTTACCAATACTGGAAAAGGAACTTTACTAATTGCTTCGGTAGATGCATCTTGTGGATGTACTGCTTCGGAAAATTGGTCTAGAAAACCTATTAAACCAGGAGAAAAAGGATATATTGATGCTGTATTCAAATCGGAAGGATTCCCTGGTACTACAGATAAAAAATTGACTGTAGTAGCCAATACTTTTCCTACGAATACAATTATAAAATTAAAAGGGACTGTTGTAGGTCCTGATCAACAATAAAAAAAAGAAAAAGATGAATACAATATTTATGATGGCACCTGGAGGTGCAGAAGGTGGAAGTGGAATGCAAACAATTATTATGTTGGTATTAATGATAGGAGTTTTTTACTTCTTCATGATTCGTCCACAACTTAAAAAACAAAAAGAATTAAAGGTATTTAGAGAAGCTCTTAAACCTGGAGATAGTATTGTAACTATTGGAGGATTGCACGGAACTATTAAAGCCATGCAAGAGACTACTGTTACTATGAAAGTGGAAGACGGAAGCACTGTGAAAATTGAAAGATCTGCAATTATTACAGATTTTGCTGCTCACCAACAACAAAACGGAAGAAAATAATAGAATAATATAACTTGAAGGGGCTCCAATATTATTCTACTTTGAATAATATTGGGGGTTTCATCAATAAAACAACATAAACCATGAAACTCATTGGAATTACTGGAGGAATAGGATCGGGAAAATCGACTATTGCAAAAGTATTTGAATCAATGGGGTACCCGGTTTATAATTCGGATACTAGGGCAAAATATTTGATTAACAACAATACCGAGTTAATCAAATCTATAAAAAACTCTTTTGGGAATGACCTCTACAATTCGCAAGGATTGGACAGACAAAAAATGGCTTCCCTTGTATTCAACAATCCCGAGAAATTAAAATTACTGAATTCAATTACTCACCCTGCAGTAGGTAATGATTTTAATTTGTGGGCAAATAGCCAATCAACTCCTTTCGTTCTTAAAGAAGCTGCTATTCTTTTTGAAACTGGAATCTATAAATCTTTGTACAAAACCATTTTGGTTTCTGCTCCTCAAGAAACGAGAATAGAAAGAGTAATTAAACGTGATAACACGACTGCTAAGGAAGTTTTAGCTAGAATGAAGAACCAATGGAGCGAAGAAAAGAAAACTGAGCTTGCAGATTACGTTATTGACAATTCTGGAGAAAAATTGGTAATTCCACAAGTAATCGAACTAATTCAAGTATTGATAAAATAAAGCTGTTTTTTTTATTATAATAATTGATTTAAAACTAATTACGATTTATCAATAGAATTATTAACTTTAGATTTAACTAAAGTTAATTTTATAATGCAAAAAATATTTATTACAGCTTTGGCACTCTTAGTTCTGGCCTTATTTAGTTGTAATAACAATATTGAATCTGAATTTCCTGATGAGTTCTTTTTAAAAAGTTCTAAAGCAAATTTTGTATCTGCAGACAAAAACTTCGACTACAATTTAATTTCTAATAGAAACAAAGTTTCTGATTGGGAAACTTTTAAATTCATACAAACCTCCGATTCTTTAGTATTACAAACAAAAGCTCATCAAAACGTAAGACTGAATTCCAAAAAGCAACTAATTTTTGGTAGTTCTGAAGATGACAGAAATGAAAAATTCTATGCCCTTAGAATAGACTCTTCACATTATATTCTCAAAACAAAAGAAAATCATTTTATCAGATTAGATTCCATTGGAATCCTCATTGCAGATGAATTGGATGAGAACAAAGCCGAAATATTTGAAATTGGATCTACAAAGGAACAAATAGCTCAGTTATCATTTTTGGAATCCATTTTCTTATATCTTGGAATAGCCTTAATTTTCTTAAGTATCTACTATTACTTTTTTCTACAAAAACAAAAACTTAGTTTAATCCTGTTACTACTAGGTGGATTCTCACTTAGAATGTTTTTTGGATTTCTAGAACCCTATTTCTATATCTGGGATGAGCAATTCCATGCCTTAGTTGCAAAAAATATGGCCAATGACCCATTGCACCCAATGCTTTATAAGAATGCCCTGTTTAATTCAGACACGTTTTCATGGATTGGTAGCCATACTTGGTTACATAAACAACCTTTATTTTTATGGCAAATGGCATTGAGTATTAAAATATTTGGGGCAAATGCAATAGCTGCAAGACTCCCAAGTATTATTATGTCTACAATAGTAATATGGTTTATCTATAGAATTGGCTCTATTCTACTTACAAAAAGAACGGGTTATTTTGCCGCCATAATATTTGCTTGTTCGCACTTCTCATTAGAATTAGTGGCTGGAGGATATGCCACAGAACATAACGACATTGCATTTATGTTTTATGTTACGGCTAGTTTTTGGGCTTGGTTTGAATACAAAATTGCAAAAACAAAGAAAAGAAAATTTACGTTCATTGTACTTATAGGTGTTCTTTCAGGATTTGCAATACTTACAAAATGGTTGGTTGGATTATTAGTATTTTCTGGTTGGGGAGTTTCACTTCTTTTTATAAAAGAAAACCGTAAAGAACTAAAGAATTTCATACATTTTGGACTAAGTTTATTCATTACTTGCATTGTATTCTTGCCGTGGCAAATCTATATTATTACCAGATTCCCCGAACAAAGTATGCATGAATACAAAATGAATTCTTCTCATTTTTTTAAAATAATTGAAGAACATGGTGGAGACTGGTTATTTCATTTTAATCAAACCAACTATATATTTGGATTTTCATTCCTTTTAATGGCACTTTTCTATGTAGTACTAATTAGAAAAATCAAACTCTTTGATTTTAAAATTTCAATTTCAGTCTCAGTTATTCTGCTGTATGTATTTTTCACACTTGCAAAAACAAAAATGATTGCATTTACTTTTGTTATAAGTCCTTTTGGATTCTTAGCAATAGGAAGTGCTTTGGAAACATTTTACAATTTAATAATTATCAATCCGCAATTTGACTGGAAAAAGAAAATTTCTAAGTCATTTCAAGTAATAATATTAATCACTGTACTTATAAGTGTTTTTAATTATGATGAAACCCATAAAGATCATATTGAAAAAACTATAGATAAAACATCCGAACAATATAAAAGAATAAACAATACGAAATTATTCTATGAACTTAATTCGAAATTGAAAAAACCAGATAAAACTATACTATTTAACACTGCAAATTACGAACATATACAAGCTATGTACTTTTCCAATATTGCCTCAGCTTATGACGGTATTCCTTCAGAATTGGATATTAATAAATGTGTTACAAATGGATATAAAGTAGCGATTATCTTCAATGAAAATTTACCAGACTACGTTATTAATAATTCCGAAATAAAAATTATTAAAGGATACCTATTCTAGTGATAAACTAAATGGACTGTAAACTCAACACTATGTAAGTTACGTACGCAGACAATAGAATTAGACCATGAACTCTTCCCATCTTTTTACCAATAAACATCATAGGATAAAGAGCTAAAGAAATACCTAACATCCAGTACATATCGAAATTCATTACAGAGTCTGCAACTTTAATTGGTGTTATGATTGCTGTAATTCCTATTACAATCATAATATTAAAAATATTTGAACCAACTAGGTTTCCTATAGAGATATCTGTTTGTTTTCTAAATGCTGCAACTCCAGAAGCTACCAACTCTGGTACCGAAGTACCAAATGCAACTATAGTTACTCCTATTACTTTTTCTGTCATTCCAAATGACTTAGCAAGTCCTACTGCTCCATCCAACAACCAATCTGCACCAAATTTAAGCCCTATCAATCCTCCAAACAAAAAAAGTAATGTTAGTGGAAAGTTACTTGGCTTTCCGTCAATGTCGTCATCTAAATCTAAATTTATTTTTCTCGAATTTCTAATAAGAAAAACAATAAAAATACTTAACAATACAATTAAGATTATTCCTTCTATCATTGAAATCACACCATCCAAAGAGAATACGTAAAACAATATACTAGAGAACATCATCATTGGCCAATCTATCACCTTCGAATTTCTTTCTACGATTATTGGAAAAATTAGTACAGTTATGGATAGAACTAATGCAATATTGGCAATGTTACTACCTATTACATTTCCTATAGCAAGATCAGGAGACCCCATTAAAGCAGCTTTTACACTCACAAATAATTCGGGTGCGGATGTACCAAAAGAAACTACAGTCATACCTATTACCAAAGGAGAAATTTTAAACTTCTCTGCTATTCCAACAGCTCCTTTCACTAAATAATCTCCACTAAAGATAAGTACCGTTAATCCCAATACCAACCAAAAAATATCCATTCCCATATTTATAAATTAATGTCTTTTGTTGAATTGTCAATTTCTTTTTTAATATCCTTTACAGGATTGGGGATACTATTCCCATCTAGCAATTCTTTTTTTATGTCCGTTATAGGGTTAGAGATCTCTGCTTGATCCATAATATCTCTTCTAATATTATCTGTAGACTCCTTGATGTCTCTCTTTATGTCATCCGTAGCATTTTTTACTTGAAACATGATTTTACCAAATTGCCTTGCCATTTTCGGGATACTTTCTGCACCAAAAAAGATTAAAACAAAGAGTAAAATGATAGATATTTCACCTCCACTAAGATTTAAAAAAAGTAATATATGTGTTGTATTCATTGTAGGTTAAGTGCTATTACGGCTAAGAATTCTTTTACTAAGGTAAGAAATGTTTTTATAAAACTAAGTGGTGTTTTTACTAGATTTTCACAATACAAAGAACCTTTAGTAATCAAAACAGAGAAACTGATGTATAAAGAATCTTAAGAGATATTCTCTAAACAAAAAAAGTCTCTCGAATAATTCGAGAGACTTTTAACTACTTGTTATCTTTTAAAGATTTACATCTTTTCTTTCTTTTTTAAATTGAAAGATTTTGAAAAATCAACTACTGATGGTGTAGCAATACATAAAGAAGAATATGTTCCAACTACAACTCCAATCATTAATGCAAATGTCATCCCTTTAATTGAATCTCCTCCAAAGATGAAGATGATTAACAATACTAAGAATGTAGTCACAGATGTATTTACTGTTCTACTTAATGTAGAGTTTAGTGCATGATTAATAACTTCTGTAGAGTCTCCTTTTTTCTTGTCAGTTAAGAATTCTCTAATTCTATCAAACACTACCACTGTATCATTAATAGAATAACCTACTACTGTAAGTATTGCAGCTATAAATGCTTGGTTGATTTCCATTGCAAATGGGAATCTTCCCCATCCAATAGAGAACAAAGCCAATACAATAAGAACATCATGTGCCATTGCAATTAATGCTCCTAATCCAAACTGCCATTTTCTAAATCTAAATACAATGTACAAGAAGATAATGATCAATGAGAATGCAATTGCATAGATAGAAGAAGACTTAAATTCTGCAGATACTTGAGGATCTACTTGTCTTGATTCTAATATCTCGAAAGTACTAATAGGATTTAATCCTTCAGTTAACTTAGCTTCTACCAACTGAGAACCATTAGGCGATTTATCATCCAACATATATTGTGTTGTGATAAGTGCTTTAAATTCATTGTCAATCATTTTAACCTCTGGTTCATCTCCAAAAGCAACTGTTAAATTATCTCTAACTTCTTGGAAATCTACTGCCTTCTTAAATTCAACTTTATAAGTTCTTCCTCCAGTAAATTCTACTCCGTAATCAAGAGATCTATTTACCATTGAGAAGATTCCTGCAGCTATTATTACTCCAGAAATAATATAAAATACTTTTCTTTTTTTGATAAAAGGAATATTCAAATTCAAGAATAAGTTCTTTGTAATAGAAGTTGAGAAAGAAATTTCTTTCTTTCTTTCTGTCATATAACTAAAGATTAATCTAGAAATAATTAATGCAGAGAATAAAGAAGTAAAAATACCTATGATTAAAGTTACTGCGAATCCTTGAATTGCTCCAGTTCCAAAATAACCTAAAACTATTGCAGTAAGTAATGTTGTAACGTTTGCATCTAATATTGCAGATAATGCTTTGGCATAACCTTCATCAATTGCTTGTCTTTTTCCTTTTCCATTTCTTAACTCTTCACGTATTCTTTCAAATACAAGAACGTTTGCATCTACCGACATACCAATTGTAAGTACGATACCTGCAATTCCAGGAAGTGTTAATGCTGCTCCAAGTGAAGCTAATGTTCCAAAAATAAAGAAGATGTTTGCTATCAAAGCGATATCAGCTACAGCTCCTGCTTTTGCGTAATAAAAAATCATGTAAAGTAACACCAATAACAGTGCTGCTGCAAATGACCACAATCCTGAGCTTACGTTTTCTGCTCCTAATGTTGGTCCTACTATTGCTTCGTCAACAATTTTTGCTGGTGCTGGTAAAGCTCCTGCTTTAAGAATGTTTGCCAAATCGGCTGCTTCTGCAACTCCGTTTGCTCCTGCAAAACTTCCTCCAGTAATTTGTGTGCTTCCTCCATCAATTTTACCTGATGCGATTGGAGCAGAGAATACTTTGTTATCCAAAGTAATTGCAATTCCTGTGTTGTTTTTAAAACTTCTTTCTGTTAAATCACCCCAAGCAACTCCTCCTGCACTTTTAAATTGCAAAGAAACCATTGGTTTTCTATTAATAGGATCAAAATCTTGTCTTGCACTTTCTACTTCTTCTCCGTCCAATTCAGGAATTCCACTTTTAGTTTTCTTTACTAAGTAAAGGTTTAATAAAGGAGTTCCTTCTGTTGTTGCAAATGTTGATTTAGATTCCCACATGAAAATTAAATCTCTAGAAATTGCATTTAATTCGTTTTGTACAAAACTTTGGTTCAAGAAAGAATCAATGATTGCAGTATCTGTCAATTTTGCATATCCTAATACTGGACCTTCATTCCATTGGTTTTCTTGGTTAGCATTTGGATATAAGTAAGCAGATAAAGGACTTGTTCTTCTAAACACTTCTTGTTGCTCATCTACAGTTAAGTTTGCTGCTGGATTAAACTCTGCTGCTGTATCTTCATTAAATTCAGAAGAATCATTCTCTGCAAGGTTTTCTTCTAAATTAGTAGAATCAGATACATTTGTAGTATCCGACATAGCTTTTTCCACTGAATCCAAATAACCTGGATACATTGTTCTACTTAAGATATCATTTACTTTTTCGTAAATAGCATTTCCTACTTCAGTGTTGTTGTAAGTTTCCCAAAACTCCAACTGTGCAGTACTTTGTAATAAATTTCTTGCTCTTTCCTTGTCTTTCACACCAGGAAGTTCAATTGTAATTGTTCCTTTTGATTTGTTTTTTTGGATAGTTGGTTGAGACAACCCTAACCCTGAAACTCTTGAACTAATAACTGTTTCTGTTTTATCAAGTGCGCTTAACGCTTTTTCTCTCAAAACAGTAAATACTTCTTCATTAGAAATATTTGTCATTTTTTCTCCGTCTTCATTTTTGAATTTGAAATCGTTTGCAAGATTAACTCCTGGACTCATTTCATTGAATTTTCCTTCGAAAATATCAATAAATTGTCTTTCGTTTCCATTACTTGTGAATTCTACTAAAGCAGCTTCATAAGGTTTAGAAAAGCTTGGCTTTTTAGCATATCTCCCTGCTAAGTTCTTTACCATATCTGGAATAGAAACTTCAAGAGTTACACTCATCCCTCCTTCAAGGTCAAGCCCTTTAGCTAATTCATTGTCTTTACATTCTTTGTAAGTCTGACCAAAAATTGGGTAAGCAGGTTGGTTAGCTTTTTCCAATAAGTAGTTTTCTACAACTGCAGTTTTGTAAGCCGCAACTTCTTTTAATGTAGCAACAGGATAAAATCCATTTCCTACTTTAATTACTGAAGTATCGCCAAATGCTTCTTTACCATCAGGGCTTTGGTACTTGTTTGCCTCTGATACTCCAAATGCCTCTGCATTGGATTCTACATTGCTTGTTACCCACGTAAAAGATAGCTGGTAAAGACAGGCTAATGATAATAATATGGTAAAAACCCATATAATCGTTCTGTTTTGCATAGTTGATTTGTTTAATTTATTGCTTTTTTATCAAGGTTGCAAATATAAAAGAACCAATTTTATAAACCAATTTTATACCTACTTATTTTGTAGCTCATTTTTTGTTAATCAGCAATTTCACCTCTATGTGGTATCAAAGCATCTCTCACTATCTTCATAAATGGTTCTGAAATAGTTATAAACGCTACAGAATGAAGCTCTTGTATTTTTTCGATTCCAGATTCTATAACAGGAATATTTTCTTTTGCAGCAAACTCTTTTAGATGAATTTCATGGTGTTTTGCCGTTTCATGACCATCTTCTCCCCTAAAATCCCAAATCAATTTTATATTTCTTTCCTTGTGTTCCATAAATACAAAATTAAATAAACCTTTCTTTATCTATAGGTTTTATGAGATTATTATAGCTATAAATATTACTCTAATTAATATTGAATTGAGCAAACAACTCTAATCAATGTTTCTTGCCAAACATTCTTGGTTTTAATACCTTTGACAAATACAAATAATTCCTAATGGAAAAAGCGATAGAAATTTTAAGAAATGGAGGTGTAATCCTTTATCCTACTGACACTGTATGGGGAATAGGCTGTGATGCAACCAATCCCGAAGCTGTTCAGAAAATATACGACCTAAAACAAAGAAATTCTTCCAAAAGTATGATTGTACTATTGGAAAACGACACCAAACTAAATAGATATGTGAAGCAAATACCTGATATTGCATGGGATATAGTAGAACTGTCAGAAAAACCTACTACTATTATTTATCCAGAAGGATATAATTTAGCTGCCAATATATTAGCAGAAGATAAATCTATTGCAATTAGAATTGTGAAAGAAGGTTTTTGTCATGATTTACTAAGAAAATTTGGAAAACCATTGGTTTCTACTTCAGCCAACATATCAAACAACAAAACTCCACTAAGCTTTACGGATATAGATAAAAGAATTTTGGAGGGCGTGGATTATATCGTAAATTTACCACCCAATGTAAAATTGAGAACAAAATCCTCTACTATTATGAAAATAGATATGGATAGCACCTTTACATTAATAAGAAAATAATAGCCGACCTATTTAATGGAAAATCAGAACCTAAAGGATAAATTAAATCATCCCATCTTTACTACAATTATGGAAACTGCTCCCAATGAGAAAGTTTTTGTGATTGGAGGATTTGTGCGTGACCTTTTGCTAGGAAGACCTTGTAAAGACATAGATATTGTAATAGAAGGTAGCGGAATAGAATTAGCTGAAAAAATTGCTAAAAAAGTAAAAGCTTCTAAAGTTAGTGTATTCAAAAACTTTGGAACTGCAATGATAAAGCTAGAAGATGGTTTTGAAATTGAATTTGTAGGAGCCAGAAAAGAATCATACAATAGAGACTCAAGAAAACCAACTGTAGAGGACGGAACAATTGAAGACGACCAAAAACGAAGAGATTTTAGAATGAATGCAATGGCTATAAGCTTGAGCAAAAATTCTTACGGAGAATTGGTAGACCCTTTTGGAGGAATTGAGGATTTAAAAAATAAATTAATAAAAACTCCGCTAGAGGCAGGTATTACATATTCTGATGATCCATTGAGAATGATGAGAGCTATTCGTTTTGCTTCGCAACTTGGGTTTAACATTCACCATACTAGCTTAGCTGCTATTCGCGAAAACAAGGATAGAATAGAAATTGTATCACAAGAAAGAATTACCACAGAACTGAATAAGATTATTATGTCTAAGGTTCCTTCAGTAGGCTTTAAACTACTTTACAATACAGGATTACTTCATATAATTTTCCCTACAATGGTAAAACTATATGGCGTAGAAACTATTGACAAAAAAAGCCACAAAGATAATTTTTATCACACCCTTGAAGTTCTAGATAACATTGCTCCTAACACCAATAATCTATGGTTGAGATGGTCGGCAATAATGCATGACATTGCAAAACCAAATACAAAACGATTTGACAAAAGAGTAGGATGGACATTTCATAGTCATGAAGTGGTGGGTTCTAAAATGGTAAAACCAGAATTTAAAAGACTGAAACTTCCGTTAGATCATCAGATGCACTATGTTCGAAAAATGGTTTTTCTTCATTTACGACCTATTGCATTGACCAATAAAAACACAAAAGATTCTGCATATCGTAGATTATTGTTTGAAGCAGGTGAAGATATTGATGATTTATTGACACTTTGCCGTGCCGATATTACTTCTAAAAATGCAAACAAGGTAAAATTATACCTGGAACGATTTGATAAAGTAGAAAAACGAATTGCAGAAATAGAAGAAAGTGACAAAATAAGAGATTGGCAACCACCTATTTCAGGAGATGTTATCATGAAAACTTTTGGACTTAAACCTTGCTATGAAGTAGGACAGATTAAAAACGAAATTAAAGAAGCTATCCTTGAAGGAACTATCAAAAATGACTTTGATGAAGCTTTTGAATTTATGTTGAATTTGGGTAAAAAACTTAAACTTACTCAAGTAGTCTAATCACACCTTTATAAAATAAAGAAATGCCAAACAACAGCTTTGCCTATCTCCCAGCTAAAACATATTTTAATTGGAGTACAGGAAAAGACTCTGCATTAGCTTTGTATTATTTATTGCAAAACAAAGAGTTCTCCATAGATAAACTTGTAACTTCTATTAATTCTCATCACGATAGAGTTTCTATGCATGGGCTAAAAAGAGAGCTCATGATAAGGCAAGCGGCCGAAACTGGAATTCCACTTACTACTATTGAACTTCCCGAAGAACCAACAATGGAAGAGTATAACACTATCATGTCTTCTTTGGTTGCCGAATTAAAAAACGAAAAATTTACCCACACAGGATTTGGGGATATTTTTTTAGAGGATTTAAGAAACTACAGAGAACAACAACTCAAGCAGCATAACATATCTTGTCTTTTCCCTCTTTGGAAAAAAGACACCACAAAAATTGCTCAGGAGTTTTTCAATCTAGGTTTCAAAGCCATAGTAATTTGTATAAAATCCGAATTACTAGACGAATCATTTATTGGGAGAGAATTTGACCAAAGTTTCGTTCGAGACTTACCAGCTAATGTAGATCCTTGCGGAGAAAATGGTGAGTTTCACACTTTCTGTTATGATGGACCAATTTTCAACAATCCTATTCAATTTGAAATAGGCGAAAAAATTTATAGAGAATATAAAAATCCCGCTAAAAAGGAAGAAAATAGCAAAGACAAATCTATGGGGTTTTGGTTTTGCGACCTTTTACCAAAAGAATAATCTTATCTCATTCTTCTTTCATCTTCATCCAGACGAGTATCAGAACCTCCTACTCTATTATTGATAAGCGTTTTCCAATTAGAATTAGACATTTCTCCTTGCATATCAGAATGTATTAGTTCATAATCTTCTGCAGCTGCTGTAGATTGATAGAAGACAAAAATAACGTTGGATCTTTGACTAGCTTTGTAGTAATGCCAAATTGTATAAGGATATGTTCCTTGCTCATTCTTTTTGTCTATCACATCACTTGGCTTACCGTATTTAAGATACACTCTTCCCATGTCGGTTTCGTATCCCCTCTTTACTCTTGTGCCGTATGTATTTTCAATCTCTGCAATTAAACCTCTGTATTTTGCCCATTCAGATATTGCTTCTGTTCCATACCTATTTTGCCAGAAATTGACAAAATAACGCTCTTTTTGGTCGTAAGTTAAATTCTTTTTACTACCAGAAACCACTTTATATTCTGCTCTAGTAGCAATTGGCATTAAACATTCTAAATAGTAATCTATAGAATCTTCTTTTAAATCATAGGTCAATTGATTTTTATTTTCTTCAAGATCCACTATTTGATTTGCTTGTAAATTTGCATTCACTCTTTGTAAAAATACTTTATCCGAAATTATTATTTCATTAAGTGAATCTCTCACTTCTATCACAAGATTGTAATTACCAGAAGGCAGCTGAGAAATATCAAATAAATTAAGAATTGGTGTTACGTCTTTTAGCTTTTTAACAGAACGTTTTAAAAAATTTGGCAACAATTTATTTCCGTAATACGTTTCTATATATTGCTTTACCAAAACTTTCTTTGTTCCTCCAGTGTTATACAATTCTAAATAGTAAACTAATTTTTCTACATCAGTTGGCAGGTAATTAGAAACCATAGGATAAATATCATAACCTGATTTAGAAAACTCGTTTTTTTCTACTGTCTTATTAAAATAGTCTATCAACTCTATGTCTGATATATTAATCTCCTTCTCATAAGGAACGACTGTAATCTTATTCCTTGTAACAGTAAATCCCGGTTCAGGGTTTTTCAAATCCTTAATGGTTATTTCCATTTCATATTCTCCCGGCTCTAAAAAAAATCTTTTTTGGTCCTTAAAATCCACCGCTACACTATCAACTAATACTGGTCCTAAAACTTCGTATTTCTTAAAATCAATAATTTCATCTCCTTTTTTAAGGATTTGAGTAACCAATAATTGAGCTTGCAACACATCACTTTTTACCGATTTATATTTAAGCGAAGACGAGACAAAGGACAAATAACTTTCTATGTATATTCCTTTATTTGGCACCTGAAACTGCTTGTAATTAAAAATGGCTTGAACTCCTGCAAAAGAGTTTAACCCAAAGATTACAAACAATACCAATGTTACTATTTTCAAACTAAACTTATTCATCTAATAATTTTACTATTTTTTCTATCACTTGATTAAGAACACTATCTGGGCAAGATGCCCCACAAGTAATTATAATTTTTAATTTTTCTTTGCCTAAGTTACTTACAAAATCAGAAGTTAACTCAACATTTTCGTGAATATCAAAGTGATTTATACAACTCTTACTTTCAATTCTTTCTGCATTTTGAACAAAATATGTTTTAAATTTCTGTTCCAACAATTCTACCAAGTGCATGGTGTTAGAACTGTTATATCCTCCCACAACTACAGCAAAATCTCCTTCTTCTTTCATTAGTTCCAAAGTAGCTTTTTGATTATCATTTGTTGCATAACAAAGCGTATCTCTTGTATCTGCAAAATGATTTTTCAACTCCTCTTCCCCATATATCTCCGTCATTTTATCTTTAAAATATTGAGATATTTCATGCGTTTCCGAAGCAAGCATAGTCGTTTGATTTACCACTCCTACTCTTTTCAAATCTTCATCAGGATTAAATCCTTCTGAAAACTTACCTTCAAAAAATTCATAAAATTTATCGCTAGGTAATCGTTTATCTATAAACTGAGCCAACAACTTAGCTTCTTCTATATTCTTCACAATGATAGTCTTACCATTTTCACTACTGTGAGAAAAAGTTGCTCTGGTTTCTTCATGAGCTGCTTTTCCGTGTATAATAATGGTGTAATCGTCAGTTCCTAGTTTTTCGGATCTGTTCCATACTTTTTCTACAAAAGGACATGTTGTATCGTAATTCTCTACCGGTATATTCTTATCTTTTAGTATTTGTTCTATCTCAAGAGTTGTACCAAAAGCAGGAATTATAACAATATCATCACTAGTAATATCCTCCCAAGGAATATGTTGATTCCCTTTTGTATCCATAATAAATTGGATTCCTCTTTCTAGCAAATCACTATTTACGGTAGGGTTATGAATCATCTGACTTAACAGGTAAATGTTCTTATCCGGATGATTATTGAGAATAGTATACACCTTTTCTACGGCATTTTCTACACCAAAACAAAAACCAAAATGCCTTGCGAGAACAAAATCTACTTTATCAAACTCAAGAACGGAAGGTGAAAAATCCTTTTTCATTCTATCTGTTTTCTTTCTTTTCTCTTTTATCTCGGCAATAATAGATGATTTATATTGAGAGGGGATGTCAAATTTTTTCAACTCAGAATAGCTTAATTATTTATAAAATACAGATTTCTTATGTACATTTAAGAATCTTATTAATATCGATATGAAATTACAAAAAATTGCTGGAATAATGTTTATTATTTTTATGGTTGTAGCCATACTAATTCTAGCAAAATCTATAATACTCCCTCTTATTCTTGCCATTATCTTATGGTTTCTTATTAAAGAAATAAGAGAATTTATGGATAAATCCGAATGGATAAAAACAAAGGTGAAGAAATGGATAAAAACCATTGTTGCCACTTCTTTCCTTATCTTAATACTGAGCCTTATCACGAGTCTATTGATACAGAATGCCAACAGTTTGAGTAGTGCATTGCCTAAATACACCATGAATCTCGATAAGATTTCTCAAAACATTGAAACAAACTTTGGAATAAATATTTCAGAAAAGATAAACCTATATAGTGGTGAAATCGATTTTCAATCTTTCATTACTATTTTCTTAGATTCTATTAGTGAGCTATTTTCCAATGCTTTTATGATTTTGCTTTACTTACTTTTTATCTTAATGGAAGAAAGTACGTTTTCTAGAAAGCTGAAAGCGATATACTCTAAACCAGCTGATTTTGAAAAAATAAACTCACTTTTATTAAAAATAGATTACTCTCTTGGAAAATACATTGCCATAAAAACTTTACTAAGCTTAATTACTGCAGTGTTAAGTTATCTTGCATTACTCGCTTTGGGTATCGACTTCGCTATTTTCTGGGCTTTCTGTATTTTTATTCTAAACTACATTCCTTCTATCGGTTCATTAATTGCAACTTTATTTCCTGCGGTTATGGCTCTTATTCAATATGGAGGTTCGGATTTTATGCCTTTCATCTACGTACTAGTGCTTGTTGGTTCTATTCAGTTATTTGTAGGAAATCTATTAGAGCCAAAAATGATGGGAAATTCTCTCAACATCAGTTCTCTTGTGGTTATTCTTTCACTTAGTGTGTGGGGAGTAATTTGGGGAGTGGTAGGAATGGTACTCTCTGTACCTATTACGGTAATGATGATTATTGTATTTTCTAATATTGAAGGAGCTAAAAAAATCGCCATTTTATTATCCGAAAAGGGATTTATAAATTCTAAAAACTAATTATATGAACAAGAATTTATTCATACTTATCTCAGTTCTATTCCTAGGGCTTAATATATATTTGGGAACAACCATCAAAACCAATTTAGACAAATTCATGAGGTATAAATTGGCTTATACAAGCGAACTAAACTTCGAAAACAGCTTAATGGATTACAAAGATTACATGGATCCTGAAGAATGGAATACTTCTAAGGCTAATGCTATAACTCATTTGAGAAAAGCATTAAAAGCTAAACAAACTGCTTATAATTTTGGAGCTATTAGTTGGGCTGTTATCTTGCTATATGGTTTGTTATTTTTCTTTTTATACCAGAAAAAGAAAGTTCCTACTAAGCAATTTGGCTTAGTTATTCTACATATTTCATTAGTCTTGTTGTGTATCGGAATTTCTATTCCTTTTATAGAGATTGGCGCATACATGAAAGACAGAGCTATCAATATGAGTATTATTTCTAAGACATTTGATGGAAAAATGTACGTTTTTTACCAATGCAAATCCATCCTTAGCTTAATACAAACTCTATTTGTGGGAAATAACTTTACAGTAGGAACAGCCATTCTTTTGTTCAGTGTTGTATTTCCATTTGCCAAACTGGGATTATTCTATTCATACTTACTGTCCAATAACTTTGACCAAAAGACAAAATTGCTTAGGATAGCTACCTACATAGGGAAGTATAGCATGGCAGATGTTTTTGTAGCTTCTAGTTTCTTGGCTTTTTTATCTTTCAATAATTTAAACGTGGGAATGAAAACAGAAAGCACTACCCTCCTAGGAATCTATTTTTTCTTGGGATATTGCCTTATTTCTATTGCTACTTATTTTGTAATTCAAAAGAAAACAACCATCAAGGAAAAGCCTAACTCCGTTTCTTCTTTGGATAAAAAATATTAGACCACAAAAAAATTAATACTTCATAACCGTTTGACATTCATTGTAAAATGAATATATTTAGAAAAACTATTCCGTTATGAAAAACTTAATTACAGTACTATTTATTTTCTTTAGCTCTATTTACTTTTCTCAATCAGAAAAAACTGAAGCTAAAAAACTATGCCGAGAAGCCATTAGCCAAATGGAAGCTGGCGATACTGAGGCAGCAAGAAAAAACTTAAAGAAAGCAATAAAATTAGATCCCAATGATTTGACATTTCCTTACGAAATGGCTTTTACTTATGTGATAGATAAAAATTACAAAAAAGCAATCTCTATACTAAAAAAACTAAAAGACGAAGAAGATAGTTTTGACCAACTTTACCAAATGCTAGGTAATTGCTACGACTACAACAAAATGCCAAAAAAAGCTATTGAAACTTATGACGAAGGTTTGGAGAAATTTCCTAATTCTGGCGCTCTTCATCTAGAAAGAGGAAACATGGAAATGACAAGAAAAGAATACAACAATGCTCTAGATTTTTATGAAAAAGGAATAAAAGTAGATCCGGAATTCTCTTCTAATTATTACTGGGCTACAAAATTATATTTAAGTTCATCCAACAAAGTGTATGGAATGATTTACGGAGAATTATTCATGAACATTGAGAGAAACTCCAAAAGAACAGAAGAAATTAGCAAAATGCTTTTTGACACTTATAAAAATGAAATTACAATCAAAAACAAGAACGAAGCTTCTGTTAGTTTTTCAAAAGAAAACACAATTGTAATTGATGACCTAACGGATACAAGTAATTTTAAATTGCCATTTTCTATGGCAGTTTACGAATTTGATATTGCAATTGCTGTAGCCGGAAACAAAAAAATAAATTTAAATTCATTGGCAAACATAAGAGACAACTTCATCAAATATTATTTTGATAATAAACAAAATGAGCAATACCCAAACTCGTTATTCGATTACAACAAAATAATTATTGATGAAGGACATTTTGAAGCTTACAGCTACTGGATACTAATGAAAGGAGATGAAAAGGAATTTGATAAATGGCATAAAAAAAACGAAAGAAAATGGAGCGAATTTATTAATTGGTTTTCGGAAAATGGGATGCATATAGACCCTAAAAATGCTTTTCACTCTAGTCAGTATTAATCCACCACGATTTTAATACCATTATCTATTATGGTTTATTTGTACTTAATAATCATTAAACATCCCTCTTATTAAAATAAATTAACCTTTTTATGTAATTGTATTAGCTATAATCGTCTACGTAAATAATTATTTGAATTATCTTTACACCATGAAACTAGACATACTTGCCTTTGCGGCACACCCAGACGATATAGAACTTGCTTGTAGCGGAACGCTAATGAAAGAAGTGAAAAACGGAAAGAAAGTAGGAATTGTAGACCTTACTGAAGGTGAATTGGGATCTAGAGGAAGTAGAGAATTACGATACGTAGAAGCTGCTAATGCCAGTAAGGTTATTGGAAATTCTATTAGAGAAAATCTAAATCTAGGTGATGGATTTTTTGAAATAAACGAACAATCCTTATTGCGAGTGGTAGAAATGATTCGTAAATACCAACCCGAGACTGTTCTTTGCAATGCAATAAAAGACCGTCATCCGGATCACGGAAGAGGTGGAGAATTAGTAAAAAGAGCTGCTTTTCTTGCCGGACTAATAAAAATTGAAACTTCACTTGATGGAGTAAAACAGGAGAAATGGAGACCAAAACAAGTTTTTCATTACATACAAGACGAATACATTGAACCTGATTTTGTGATTGACATTTCGGAAGAGATGGACGATAAAATGAAATCTATTTTATGTTATTCTTCTCAATTCTTTAATCCAGAAAGCAAAGAACCTCAGACTCCAATCTCTAGTCAAGAATTTATGGATTTCTTAGATGGAAGAGCAAGACAATTTGGAAGAACTATTGGAGCCAAATATGGAGAAGGGTTTAATTCTGTGAATCCAATTCATGTTAAATCATTAGAAGATATTTTGTAATTAATAGAACTATTCATCCATTTTCCTCCTCAAGGAGGGAATTACTTTTGAAGTTATAACAAATGGCACAAGAAATAGAAAGAAAATTTTTGCTTAAAAATGAGAATTGGAAAAAAGAAGTTTCCTCTCAATCTAGTATAAAACAAGGCTACCTCAACTCCAATCCCGAAAGAACTGTAAGGATTAGAATAAGAAACAACCAAGGTTTTCTTACTATTAAAAGCAAAAACAAGGGAGCTGTAAGAAATGAATTTGAATATGAAATTCCACTTGAAGAAGCCGAAGAATTAATTTTATTGTGTGAACAACCCGTTATAGAAAAAATTAGGTATTTAGTCCCTAAAAATAACCACATTTGGGAGATTGACATCTTTGAAGGTGCAAACCAAGGATTGGAGGTTGCAGAGATAGAATTATCTCACGTAAACGAATCGTTTGAGCTACCTTCCTGGGTAGATAAGGACGTAACCCACGAAACGAAATACTACAACTCACAACTGATAAAAATGCCGTTTACAGCCTGGTAAAAATCTAACAATTCCTGTTATATAATTTTCATGTTTTCAATTTCAGTTTGTTTAAAATCAAACCAATAGATTGAACACAATGTTGTATATTTATGTTCTAATAAATTGATAAAAACGAAGTCTTAAAACCACTTCGTCAAAAATTAAGACATGATTAAAACGTACATAATTACTCCTTTCCAAAAATTCGTAAATTTTCAAAGTTTCAGTGGTATTCTCCTGTTTACTGCTACTGTTTTGGCAATGATTTGGGCCAACTCTCCCTTTGCAGAAAGCTATACCGAATTATGGGATTTTAAATTTGGAATCACTTCAGAAATATTTGAATTAAAAAAACCTTTGATCCTTTGGATTAATGATGGACTTATGGCCATTTTCTTTCTGCTAATTGGTCTCGAGATAAAACGAGAATTGATAGTAGGAGAACTAAACTCATTCAAAAAAGCCGCCTTCCCTTTGTTTGCTGCAATTGGAGGAATGCTCGTTCCTTTACTTGTTTTTACCTTACTTAATAGCAATCCCGACACTAAAGACGGATGGGGAATTCCAATGGCAACAGATATTGCGTTCACCTTAGCCATTATAAAACTACTTGGGAAAAGCGTTCCTCTTGGTCTCAAAATCTTCCTTACTGCTTTTGCTATTGTAGATGATTTAGGAGCTATTTTGGTTATTGCAATTTTCTATAGCAGTGGTATAGAATGGTCTCTTATTATGTATGCTCTAGGAATATTTTTAGTTTTAGGTGTACTTTCATTAAAAGGATATTATTTCAAATACTTAACTCTAGTTGCTGGTATTGTCGTTTGGTATTTGTTTTTGAAAGCCGGTATTCATCCAACAATTGCGGGAGTTCTTATTGCATTTACAATTCCTATTAGAAGAAAAATAAAACTAGGTAATTTTGAAACTGAACTGAACGAAATCACAAACCGAATTGTAAAAGAAGACGATCCAGACGATTATGTGCTTACTCAATCTCAGCTGAACGAAATTGACAACATTGAAGAATTAACTCAGAAATTTAATTCTCCACTTCAAAGTATGGAACATAAGCTACATAGTTTCTCTGCCTATTTCATTATGCCTGTATTTGCATTGGCCAATGCTGGAGTTATTTTTAGTGCAGACATGTACTTAGATTGGTCTTTGATTATAAATATTATGGCTGCCCTATTCTTTGGTAAACTAATAGGTATTTCTGCCATGTCATACTTGAGTATAAAATTAAAAATTGCTCAACTGCCAACAAACGTTACTTTTAGTCAAATAATAGGAGTTGCCATTCTTGCAGGTGTAGGTTTCACAATGTCTATTTTTATTGCAAACCTTGCTTTCTCTGAGAATGTAATGATTATCGACTCCTCAAAAGTGGGTGTAATCTTAGGGTCAATTCTTTCGGGAATTGTAGGATTCCTTATCTTAAAATTTAGTGGCAAGAAAGAATACCCGCATTAAAATGTAATTACAAGAAACAGTAAAATATTACATTTGTGAAAACCTATTGAAAGTAAACAATCATCTTCCCTTATGATTATTACCGCAAACAGATTGGATAAATCTTACTACCTTATTGTAACCAAAACCATTACAATTATGAAAAAATTCATCAGCTACTGGGACAAGAAACTAAGAAATGATTTTAGCTTTTGGGATTTGGGAATGCTCAAAACCTACGGAATGATTCCTGGCTTGATTTTGGGCGCACTTTTTCCTGATTTTATTATGGACAATCTATGGATATTCCTATCCGTATTCTTGGTACTAATGTTTAGATACCTTTATTTATTGTTTATCAAAAAATAATCCTAAAACCTCAACACTTCCTCCAACACTTCCTCATTCCAAAGCATACGGTAATGCCCTATTTTCTCAAATGGAATCAATTTTGAGTTTGAAAATTTCTCGCTCAACTCTACCGATTTTTTATAAGGAATTATCTTATCGAATTTATCATGAATTAATAATAGCTCGTTAAATTTCACTTGCTCCAATCGCATATCAACACGCATATCTTGCAAGCTAATCCCACTTAATTCTTCTATGTAATCCTCAATCAATCCAAATACCTTGCTATTGAAACCTACCAATTTTTGAAAATCAATAAACACTTGTTCTATGTCATTATTTGCCGATAGAAACACCAACTTATCAACTTCATATTCTAGTTCTGAAAGAGCAAAAGCCGTGATCGCAGACCCCATTGAATGAGCCACAACATGAAAAGGTTCTGTAGGTTTTATTTTATTCAATAGTAGTTTGAATGCATCCTTACATTCATACATATTTGTATGTTCAGCTTTGTTATCTGCGTGACCAGGCAAAGTAAACGAAATGATTCTATACTTGGATAAATGCGGTAAAAATTGAGTAAAACAACCTGGGTTACTTTCCCATCCATGTACCAAAAACAATAATTTCCCTTCTGGATTTCCCAATTCGTAACACGTCAAATTCTCGCCTTCTCTCTCTAGCTCAAACTTACTTGCTTTATCAAAAAATACTTTCTCTTTTTCTCTTATTGATTTTTTTCTCACCTTAGTAAATATTGCTACCGCACGCCTCTTGGCAAACTGCGGAGCAATATAGGACGTGATATTCAATAAATATCTGTTCAATAATAGTATAAATTTCATAGTATTAATTTTTTAATTCTTTTAAAATCACTCTATCCAAGTGGTTCATCATGTTTTGCAAATAGCTGTTGTCTTCCATTGCCATTGTAGTAAAAACTCCTCCTTCTATCAATGAAAAAATAACCGAAGCAAACTCTCTTGGATTCACATCTTGCTTTATTTCTTTTCGCTTAATTCCATTCTCCAAAATCACAAAAATACTATCTTGAATTTTTAAGATTACTTGCTTTACTGCTTTAGATAACTTGGGGTTGGTGTGATTCGCATCCACTCCTACATTCAGGATTGGGCAGCCTCCTAGTTCCACTCTAGTTAGGTAATGGTTTTTATAAAATTCTGAGATTGCCAACAACTGCTGAATCGAATCTTCCTTCGTTTCTATAATCGTTCTTATTTTATCCAAGACATAAGAAACATTATAATAAAATGAATAATAAGCTAACTCTTCCTTGTTCTTAAAGTTACCGTAAATAGCTCCTTTGGTTAGTGCTGTTGCATCTGTCACATCCGACATACTTGTCCCAACATACCCGTTTTTATTAAAAACTGGCGCTACTTTCTCAAGTATAAATTGTTTGGTTCTGTCCGATTTTGTTTTCATTATCTTCCTCTTGGAGCACAAAGATATACAAAATATACCGATTGGTATATTTTAAGCCAAAATAAAATGGAATACATTGATTCCATTTTATAATTAGTTAAAACAAGGACGCTTGCCCATCATCATCAATACTTTTTGGTGGTGGTGGTGGTGGTGGTGGTGGTGTATCCTCTTTATCACCTTCAGCAGGTTTTGCTTTTGGTTCTTCTTTTTTAGTTTCCGATTTATTTTCAGCTTCCTTACCTTGCGCCACTTCCTCTGGCTTTTCTTCTACTTTTGGTTCTGGCTCATAAGGAATAGGATCCAATATATCTATCGATTTCAATTTATAACTCGTCAATCTATTTCCTAAAGCTTTCATTCCTTTTATAGCGATAAACTCTTCTAAGTTCACTTCTTCGTCCTCTCGTTTATTGGCTCTTCCATCAAACTGAAGGTTCACCATAGGTTTCCAATCTGTAGACGCAACTTCTAAATAAGATTTAGGATGCTCAGAAATAAATACAACCGTGCTGTTAGAATCTTCCAACAAGAATCTTTTTACATAATAATTTTCTTTTTCTCCATCCCAATAAATCACTGACAAAGGCTTATCTGGATTCCACTTTTCAATGTGAATCATATCGTCTGCAAAATGGATATTCAAATCGAAAGGATACAACCTGTATTCTCCCGCTTGAGTAAGCACTAAAATTCTATCATCCCCTCTAAACTCTCCTAAGAATTCTCCTCTGCCATCTACGTTTAATTTTCTAACAATATCATCATACCAAAGTTTACGAGCAGAAAGAGTTGAGTCTCCTTGTTCTTTCTGTATCACTTTACTAATTAAATATTTTGTAGCTCTGTTTCCTGCACTATTTCTTCCTTTCACTATCAATTCCCCAAAATCTATATCAAATTTCAGTTTCTTTATATTTGGTCTTGGTCTCAATGCAACCTGAACCACCTCAGCTTCACCATTTGGATTAGCTGTAAAGTAATGAACTTTACTTCCTTTTGTCCCTTTGGTCATGTCGTATTCTTTGTCTCGAGTAATACTCGTTACACTAAATCTTTTCATGTAAGATGCCCCTGTTGTTCCATCTTGGTATATCATGTGATAAATTGTTCTTTTATCACCCTTTTTCCATACCGCAGCATGCAATATATCTTTTCCAAAGAAATGTTTATCGGCCACTCTGCTTACCATCATCACTCCATCTCTTCTAAATACAATTATATCGTCTATCTCTGAACAATCTTGTATGTATTCATCTTTCTTAAGTCCATGACCTACAAAACCTTCTTTATAGTTTACATACAGTTTTTTATTGGATACAATCACTTTAGATTTATCCACCATATCAAACGTTCTAATCTCGGTCTTTCTTTCTTTCCCTTTCCCGTATTTTGCTTTCAAACTTTTAAAATACTCAATAGCAAACTCAATTAGGTTATCTAATTTTTGTTTCACATCAGCAATTTGATCCTCAAGCGAACTAATATAAGTATCTGCTTTGTCGCCATCATGCTTAGTTATCCTTCTCATTTTTATCTCAAGAAGTCTTATTACATCTTCATCTGTTACTTCTCGCAACAAATGTTTAATATGGGGTTTCAATAATTTATGAGTTACCTCTATCGCTTCTTCGTATGTTTTACCATCAAAATCAATATAGATTTTATTCTCTATAAATATTTTCTCCAAAGAAGAGTAATGCCATTGTTCATGAAGTTCTGCTAGTTTTATCTCCAGCTCCATTTTCAATAACCTTACAGTGTCATTGGTATTAATCTTAAGCATTTCATTTACAGAAGTAAATAATGGCTTATCATTTTCGATAATACAAGCATTTGGCGAAATTGATATTTCACAATCACTAAATGCATACAAAGCATCAATCGTTTTATCTGGTGATATCCCTGCTGGTAAATGGATTACAATCTCCACATCTGCAGCTGTATTGTCTTCTACTTTTTTAACTTTAAGCTTCCCTTTGTCGTTTGCTTTAAGAATTGAGTCAATTAGGTTAGAAGTATTAGTCCCAAACGGTATTTCATGGATAACAAGTGTCTTAGCATCTTCCTTACGGATTTTTGCTCTCACTCTTACTTTTCCTCCTCTCATTCCCTCGTTATAATTAGAGAAATCTGCCATTCCTCCATTCAAGAAATCGGGCAATATATTTACCTTTTTTCCTTGTAATATTCTTATCGAACCATCTATCAGTTCTATAAAGTTATGAGGCAAAATTTTGGTAGATAATCCTACCGCAATTCCTTCTGCTCCTTGTGCAAGTAACAAAGGAAATTTTACAGGAAGATTAACTGGCTCCTTGTTTCTTCCGTCATAGGATTTAATCCACTCAGTCGTTTTTGGATTAAACACTACTTCTAATCCAAATTTAGATAATCTGGCTTCAATATATCTGGCTGCTGCTGCACGGTCACCTGTTAGGGTATTCCCCCAGTTCCCTTGCATATCTATCAGCAATTCTTTTTGTCCTAGTTGTACCAATGCATCTCCAATAGAAGCATCTCCGTGTGGGTGATACTTCATGGTGTTACCAATAATATTGGCAACTTTATTGTATCTCCCATCATCCATTTCTTTCATGGAATGAAGGATTCTTCTTTGCACAGGCTTAAGCCCATCTTCTAGAGACGGAACAGCTCTTTCCAAAATTACATACGAAGCATAATCCAGAAACCATTCTTTGTACATTCCACTTACCGAGATGATATTATTCTGCCCCGAACCAGCTTCTTGCTCCTGATTTTCTTGGTTTTGCTCTTCGTTATTTTCTTCTTCGTTAATCTCTTCTGACATTTATTCTTGTTACTTATCTCATTCTACTATTTGTTCTCGATACTAAATAATTTCCTTTTCAGTCACTTATTTCACTCGAACTGTCAACTACTTTCCTATTTCAATCCTTCATCCTGTCATTTCGAGTGAATTTGAATCGAACGACAGTGAGAGTCAAATTTGTATCGAGAAGTGGATTCAAAGGATTTTACTTCACTCCACCACCTTAAAAACCTCAACTTCTCCTTTATAAACCGTAAAAGGCTGCTTCTCTATATTCCATAAATAAACAATTACTTCTACCTCTTTAAAAATAGGAAAATTATGCAAATAAATAGACTTGATTAATGGGTTTTTACGAACAGTCATTGGTGATAACCAATTTAGATGTATCCATTGTCTAGATATTTGCTCTCCTGTGTTTTTATCTTTCACCTCTACTACCAATTGTGACTTCAATGGATGCTTCATAGATTGTAATTCTAAATCTAGTCCTATCATTAGTCCATCCGCACCTACCGAGTCAAAGACTTGACGCATAAACTCAAAATATTCTCCCTGCTGTTCACTATCTGCGTGTTTCTCCGTAGAGAAAAACGGAGACAATTTCACTCTTTCTTTTCTTTTGAATAAAGCATGACCACTTACCTCTGCCACATCTATAGAATCATACAAATGAGAAATAGATTTAATATACTGAGAATTGGTGATTAAATAATCATTGTATTTCCCATCTCCATCTTCTCCAGTGAAAGGTGCTAATTGATTTTGGTTAGTTGTGTCTTTGTATACTTTATCTTCATACACAAATATCCTTTGAATACTTCCTGCAACAGTAGCTGGGTATTTTGTTCCTGTGTCATAAGAGGTAATCTCCTCATAAAATCTATCAGGAATGTTATCTCCTTGCCATACCGATACTTTATTGAAATTGAATGCAGAAACAAAATGAAGGGGCATTGCAAAAAGTGGCAACAACAGAACATAGCTCCATTTTACTGTTAATCTATCTACACCAAAACAAATAGCACCAACAAGCAAAGGGTATAAATATAATCCTACTCTATCCTCTGGGTAGTTTACTTTTAGGATTTGTGCCATTGCAAATGTTCCAACAACAACTCCCACTAGCAGAATGATAAATAGGTTTTCTCTTTTTAAGAGAAATTCTCTTTTCTCTTTATTGATCAAAAAACCATACAGAACCAAAACTCCAAGAAGCAAAATTGCTAATCCAATTTGCAAAAACTTCCCTGAATTCTCGAACAACATAAGTAATTGAGATTTTACGGTTACTGCCCAATATCCATCCAATTCTCCGTAATACAAAGAACCTTCTTCTTTCATTTTTATAGAAATAGCTATTGCCAGCAACACAAAGCCAAAACTTACCATTGCCAGACAAACAAGTTTATAATTCAAAACTATTTTCTTCCAAATCAAAAGAATTTGAATTAAAAACAGCAACAGCACCAATGGCAATAAAGCCATATTGGCGAATAATGCTAGAATTAAATAAAAGGAATTAAAAAGTATTGTATTGAATTTTGGTTTTTCGTAAAGAGACAAAGTATAATAAATTGCTCCCATCAAAAAAGCCATAGACATTCCGTAACCTCTAGATAATGCGAAGAATTGAACGAAATAAATCGCACAAAGCATAGCTATATAATATGCCCAAGCCACGATTTCATTCTTAAATTTTGAACCAATTTTAAACACAAAAAATGCGTAGAAAATAAAGCTCAATAAATTAGGCAACCGAATAGACAAGGAAGAATAGCCAAACAAATTGTGAGAGATTGCTCCTAGAATAGAATTTAGAATGTGATTGTTAGCATCTGGATTAGCTCCCGTAAGTGGGTTGTACTCGAACGGCTGTATGTAATAGAAAAAAGTAGCTAATTCATCATGCACCAAAGGAACATAAATTGCTCGAAACAATAGAAAAATAAA
>CAXIAX010000018.1:0-35552 GCA_964021785.1 uncultured Flavobacteriales bacterium | reverse complement strand
AATTGAGCTTCCATAATATTTTCTTCTTCAAAAGGGCCATCAAGGTTTTCTATTATTGTATAGGCTTCAAATGCTTCCATAAAAGAACCTCTAATTGCAGCTGATACGAATTTGTCCATGTTTTCGTGAGAGTTAAATCCCGTTTGCCAAAAAGCATTAAGAGCCAACAGTCTCATTTCTTCATTTTCGCTATACAGTTGTTCTAAAAGAAAAGGAATAGAAGCAGTAGATTTTAATTCAAGAATTATACTTTTCGCTTCATTTCTTATCAATTCATCTTCGTTATTTTCAATAATATTGAAGATAGAAGGAATAACCTTTTCATTACCTTTGGACCTTACTCTTTTAAGAGCAGACATTAGTGTTTTTTTATCTTTTGATGCTAAATCAAGAATTAAATCATTGATTAAACTGTCTTTTTTTGTTTCGGCCATTGTTGTATTTAAAAATGAGAATACAAAGATAAGTTTATTAAGAATATTAAGGAGTTCATTTATTTAATTAATTTTGAGAAAAGAAAAATACATGAAAAAAGTAATTACGGCTTTAAGTAATAATAAGGTGCAAATAGGTTTACTATTTTTTATAACTCTGTTTATTACAATTCAGAGGTATTTTTTGGTAAATAATAATCATGAGATAACTCCTTTTAATAATTACATAATTTTTAAGCAATCCTATTTCCACTTTATGGAAGGGAAAGATCTATACCAACATTATAGGTTTGAGTATTATGATTTGTTTAAATACAGTCCAACTTTTGCAATGTGCATGGCAGTATTGGCTTATTTACCAGATGTATTAGGTCTTTTTGTTTGGAATTTCATTAATGTTTTTGTCCTTTATTATTCTTTTTCTAAGCTGCCATTTACGAGTAAAAAAGCAATGATTTATGCTGGCTTGTTTATTTTGGTAGAAGTGATAACAACAACACAGAACTCACAAAGTAATGCCTTGCTTACGGGTATGATTATATTGGCTTATGTGGCTTTACAAAACAAAAAGGTAGGGCAAGCGGCCTTGTTAATTGTAAGCACTATTTTTATTAAGCTATTTGGAATTGTAGCTTTGGTAATGTTTTTGTTTTACCCCAACAAAGTAAAATCGGCCTTATATGTGTTCCTTTGGACAGTTATAATAGGTGTATTCCCGTTATTAATTATTTCTATGGATGAATTAATAATGATGTATAAAAGTTGGGTAGACTTACTGAGAAATGATCATTCTGTGGAGTTAAAATTCTCTGTAATGGGGTTTTTGCATACCTGGTTTGGAGTTCCGGTAGAAGTAAAAGGGAAGGCTCTTATTGTTGGAGCTCTTGTTTTCTGTGTTCCTTTGGTTCGAATAAAATTATTTTCGAACGAAAGATATAGACTACTTTTTCTATCAAGTGTGTTACTTTGGGTAGTATTATTTAATCATATGGCAGAGTCTGCAACCTTTATTATTGCGGTTTCGGGAATTGCAATTTGGTTTTTTACAAAGAAAGATAAATCTATGTTAGATAAAGTGTTACTTGCGCTAACTATCCTCTTTACGTTATTATCTCCTACAGATATTTATCCCGCATACATACGTTACAATTATTTTATGCCTTATGTAGTAAAAGTAGTGCCTTGTATTTTGGTTTGGATAAAAATCAACTATGAATTACTTACAATTAAATCAAAAAATAGAGCAATAGTTTAGTTTTTTTAGTTGGGTTATGTATCTTCGATTAAAATTTAAGATTATGCCAATTTATTTAGATTTCGAGAACAAAATTAAAGAGCTTGACGAACAAATGTTAAAGCTAAAAGAGGTAGAGGAAAAAGGGAAGATTGATATTTCGGTTACCATGAAAGAATTGGAGGAGAAAATTTCCGAAACGAAAAAAGAAATTTATGATAACTTAACGCCTTGGCAAAGGGTTCAAGTATCAAGACATCCAGAAAGACCTTATACTTTATCTTATATAAATGCAATTACAGATGGAAATTTCATTGAATTACATGGAGATAGAGGAGTAAAAGATGACAAAGCCATGGTTGGTGGTTTTGGATTATTAGATGGAGAATCTGTCATGTTTATAGGTCAACAAAAAGGAGCTAACACTAAACTAAGACAATACCGTAATTTCGGAATGCCAAATCCAGAAGGATACAGAAAGGCATTGCGACTAATGAAATTAGCTGAGAAATTCAACAAACCTATCGTTTGTTTGATTGATACTCCGGGAGCTTTTCCAGGATTAGAAGCAGAAGAAAGAGGGCAAGGTGAGGCTATTGCAAGAAACTTATTCGAAATGATGAACTTAACAGTTCCTGTAATCAATATAATTATTGGTGAAGGAGCATCTGGTGGGGCATTGGGAATTGGAATTGGAGACAAAGTCTTGATGTTAGAAAATTCTTGGTATTCAGTAATTTCTCCAGAAAACTGTTCTACAATTTTATTTAAAAGTTGGGAGCACAAAGAAGAAACTGCAGCCTCTCTTAAGCTTACAGCTAAAGATATGAAGAAGAATAAATTAGTTGATGGAATTATAAAAGAACCAATAGGTGGAGCTCATTCTAATCCAGAAGCTACTTTCAAGAAAGTGAAATCTGAAATCAAAAAACACATTAAATCTTTATCTGCTTTAAGCTCAGAAGATTTGATTAATGAGAGAATAGAGAAATTCACTTCTATGGGAGTGGTATCAAACTAGTTTTGTATATTTAGTGGAATAAACCACAAATTTCAAGACTATGAAAATCATTAAAGGACTGTTAATTGCCTTTGTAGCATTGTTTGCTATATGGGTTATGCTTGCGTTATTTTCTCCCAAAGAATATAGTGTTACAAGAGTAATTTCAACTGAAGCTACTCCTTCACAAGTATGGTCGCAAATCTCAACTTTCGAAAAATGGCAAGTATGGTCACCTTGGAAACAAAAAGATGCAACTTTAAAAAGTACATTTGATGGTACTCCAGGTGCTATAGGTTCTAAAACCAATTGGGTTGGAGATCCAAAATTATCGGGAAAGGGGAGTATGGTAATTACTGAAGTTATACCTAACGAGAAACTAGCTTATGGGTTACAATTTGAAGAATTTTCGGAGTCAAATGGAGCGATAGAATTATCAGAAGATAATGGAAAGACTGTAATTAGTTGGAATGACAAGGGGGATTTACCTTTTTTGATGAGGCCTGTTACTTTGTTTGGTATGTTTGACAATATGATGGGACCTGATTTTGAAATTGGATTAGATAACCTTAAAAAGCTAGCCGAAGAAAGTGAAGTTGTATTGGAAGAAAATACTGCTATCTCAAAAGTAGTAATGCAAGAAGCAAATTTCTTGGGAAAACGCTACAAAACTTCTATGTCTGAGGTAATGACAAAAGAATTTTTCTCTAATAATTATGAGCTTATTTTTGGGGAAATAGTTAAGAATAATATCGTGATTTCGGGAAACTCATCTTGTATTTATTATTCTTGGAATGAATTGGATAGTACTACAGAAGTATTTCCTTGCGTTCCTGTTCAATCAAAAGTATCAGAAGCGCCTGAAGGGCTGGAGTTAGTTTCAATACCAAAATCCAATGCAGTGAAAGGTACGTTCTACGGTTCTTTTGAAGGTTCTATAGAAACTCATATAAAGATGGATGAATTTTGTAAAAAGAATAACCTTAATACTGGATTGGTGATAGAAGAGTATGAAAATGCATCTTCTGCAGAAACAGAAGAAGAGTTAATTACAAATATTTATTACCTAATCGTAGAATAGTTAATTAGAATTCGGCCAAGTAAAAATACTCAAAGGTATTTTCTCTTGTAGCCGGATTTAAAAAGTTTGCATTGAGATGGGTTAGGGAAAAATGTGGGTATTCTTTTATTGATTTAATTTCAACAGCTTCTTTTAATCGCTCCAGAAATTCCTTTTTAATAAAAATATAATTTCCTTGATTGGCTAGTGGTTGTAATTCTTCAATAGATATATATTCAGCCTTGTTGTTGCTATAAAGATCAAAGGTTAAACAACCAATTGTATTAGAGAACAACCTATTTATTTTATAATTTTTACTCTCGTTTGCAGCATTATATAACCCATCATATTGCAATCCTTTTGGTATAAAGTAAAAGTTAAACACGAATACTACACAAAAGAAAGAAGCTAAGGAAGTATATAATAATTGATTTTTTCCTTTTGTTTTCATGTATAGATAACCAATAGCGATTATTATTAATAGTATTGGAGACCATATAAGAAGAGATTTTGTTGGAAATATAAAGGTTAAAACTAAAATAGATACCCCTATAAAAGCAAAATTGAGTATAATGTGTACAATTCTTATGATTTTATACCAAACAGAAGTTTCTGATAATTTTTGAAAATACCATCCCGTAATAATCATCCATAAAGGAAAGAAAACATAAATGTAATGAGGTAGTTGAAATTGCGATTTTGACATTGCAATAAACGGAATTATGATGGCTCCAAGTGTAAAGAATTCACTGTTGTTAATAGAAGAAAAAGAAGTCTTTATTTTTTTTACCAATCCAAAAACTCCAATGATGGACCAAGGTAAGAATGACCATAAGAAAGTGTGAGTAAAAAAGAAGACCGAAGCATTTGGATCTATCCATTCTTTGTTGCTTCCTGTTATTCTTCCAAAACTTTGATCCCAAAAATAAAATTTAAGACCAGATGTACCTGTACCATCCATACCAGAAGAAAGCTCGAAATACTTGTTAGGTTGTAAATCAAATTGTTGGTATAATCCCCAAACCATAGGAGAAATAACCAAGGCAGTAATTAATAATCCAGGGATCCATTGCCATTTAAATATATTAGACCATTCTTTTTTAATCAAAAAGTGTGTTCCTAAGGCAAGTACGGGTACCATAAGTCCAATTGGTCCTTTTGCCAGCATTGCAAGCCCTATTCCTATGAAACCCAATACAAAATTGAAGTAGTTATTGGTTTGTACATAGGCGATTAGTTGCCAAAGTGCAAATACAATTATACCAACTAAAATGGTGTCGGTACGTACATCTTGATTAATTAAGATAATAGAAAAACAAGTATAGAAGAATAGAGCAGAGAGTTTTCCAATTTTTGCAGAGTATAGTAATTTTCCTAGTTTGTAAGTAGAGTAAGTCCCAAGTACTGTAAACAAGAAGGAGGGGAGTTTGTAAGCAAAAGTGCTTACCCCAAATAATTTGAAGGATGCAGCTGATAACCAAAAATGAAGAGGTGGTTTATCAAGATAATCTTTGCCTTTATGAAATAACTGAATCCAATTGTTCGTTTCGGACATTTCTGCACTTAAAGAAGCATAGATACTGGCATCTACACCATAAATAATGTTAAATAATCCTCTAATATAAATGATTGTAAAAGCTGCTATAACTGCCCAAAACAACTTATTGTTTTTTAGAATCAAAAGAGTATTTGTCATTAATTAATTTTTTTTCTTAAAAGATCATTTTTTGAAAGTGGTTTTAATTCAATTTTCCATTTAAAATCTTTTAGTTTTTCTTCCTCACTTTTTAAATCTTGAATAGGAATTAGTTTTCCGTTTGGTTGATTAATAAATAGAATGTCATCTACTTTGTTCTTCTCAAATCGTATTTCTATATCGCTACAATCTATTCGATTCATTCCTTGTTTTCTTTCTCCTTCTTCACCTGTAAAGAAAATACTTTGTCCGTTTCCCGTTACAATTACTTTTCGAATAGAGTCATCAGCAAAATAACCAGTAATGTTTTTTCCTTTTATTTGATCATATTGTTTAGTTAAGATTTTACTTTTAGATATGCTATCATAAAAACTTACAGATTCAATAATGAAAGAATTTCTTCTAAATTTTAGCTCATCAATTTTATTATTAGCCAGTTGAATATAAATTGAATCTCCACTCATTTGACTATTGTCTGACCATATTATTGGGTCATTAAATAATTGCAATATAGAATCGGATTGTAAGTATACCATGGAGTCACAAACTCCTTGTATATCTTGTCTATAAAAACGAACAGATGGATAACTATACATGCTATTCATTTTTGTAATCGGATCTTGCTCTACTTTTATAGTATCTGCCGATAAAAACAAAGTGTCATTATCGTCAAACCATTTACTTACTAGTGCGTTACCTGTTACTATAGAAAAATTCTTTTTTTCATTTCTAATAGCATAATCTCCGTTAATGATTACTTTATTGGCTGTATCGGTTACAATAACGTTTTTTACTGCTCTACTGTATCCTCTATTTCTGTCATAATACAGTTTTTGCCCTTCTATTTTAGAGCCATCCGAAATAAGATAGGCATCTTTGTTAAATTCTGCAATGTCTCTTTTAGTATCGAAATACCCACTTTTACAGAAAATTAAACTTCCCTCTCCGTTTATGTAGGTGTTTCCAGAGAAATATGCAATTTCAGTCAATTCATTGTAATCCAATGTGTCAGACTTCATTGTGTATTTTGGATTAACTAGAACAACATTTTTTTTGAACGAAATTTTTTGACTTACAGAATTGTAGTATCCTTTTGTACTAGTAAGGGTACTTTCTTTATTTACAACTGTCCCTCCATTGCTATAATATGCAATATTGGTTTTCATGTTATAAACTAAATAGGAGGTAGTTAAGGTAAGGTCTTTTTTTACTAATCGAACATTTCCTCTAACTATTGCAATTTTTGTAATTCCATCATAAGTTAAAGAATCGCCATAAAGTACCTCAGATCCACCTTTTTTTATTTCAATATTACCATTTGCTTGTAAGTGTTGAAGTTTGGTTTCTAGGTATCCTACATCACATCTAAGAAACATACCGTCTAATGTAAACCTAGCGTTCCCAACAAATTTTATAACATTAAAATTCCCCTCAACTCCTTCAAAAGAATCTGCCCCTAATATGTTAATTGTATTTTTAGAAGTACTGCTTAGCAGGGAATCATTTATTTTTTGTGAGTATGAATGTATACTGAGCACAACTAAAAAAGCAACCCTAATACTCGTTATTAAGGTTGCTTTTATTTTATATTTTGATTTATTTTTCAAATCGATTTTAAGTTATATTTTACATGAAACGAAAAATATCAACACGTATTACTTTTTTCTTAGTAATGTTTGTGTTCTGTTAGGACCAACTGATACGATCGTGATTGGAGTTTCTAATTCGTGCTCCAAAAATTCAATGTAATCATTCAATTCATTAGGAATTTGGTCGATTGAATCCATTTGAGTTAAATCTTCTTTCCATCCTTTAAATTCGATATAAACTGGCTCAATTTCTTCATCACAAATATCAAATGGGAAATAATCGTAAAGGTCATCACCAATTTTGTAATGAGTACAAACCTTAATAGGATCAAATCCAGACAATACATCTGCTTTCATCATACTTAATTCTGTTACACCATTAATCATGATAGCATATTTCAAAGCTGGTAAATCCAACCATCCACATTTTCTTGGTCTACCTGTAGTGGCTCCAAACTCATGACCTGCATTTTGCATGTCTTCTCCAGTTTTATCTGTTAATTCTGTTGGGAATGGTCCGTTTCCTACTCTTGTTACGTAAGCTTTGAAAATCCCGTTTACAGTTTCAATTTTATTTGGAGCAATACCAAGTCCTGTTGCCGTACCAGAACTAGTAGTGTTAGAAGAAGTTACGAACGGGTAAGTTCCAAAATCAATATCCAATAAAGTTCCTTGCGCACCTTCTGCAAGAATAGATAAACCTTCTTTTAACTGAGAGTTCAAGAAATGTTCACTATCAATTATGTTTAATGTTTTCAAAAACTCAATGCTTTTAAACCATTCAGTTTCCATTTCATTCAAGTCATATTCGAAATCTTGGTAATCTAGCATTTTACAATGCTTGTTTTTAAGTTCCTCATATTTTGCTTTAAAGTTGGCACTTAAAATATCTCCAACTCTTAGTCCGTTTCTTCCAGTTTTGTCCATATATGTTGGACCAATTCCTTTCAATGTAGAACCAATTTTTTCTTTTCCTTTAGCTTTTTCAGAAGCAGCATCTAATAACCTATGAGTAGGAAGTATTAAATGCGCTTTTTTAGATACAAAAAGTTTTTCGTTTACTTCAACTCCCATTTTTGTAAGAGCATCAATTTCTTTCTGAAAAATAATAGGATCAATCACAACCCCGTTTCCAACAACATTCATCACGTTATCTCTAAAAATTCCAGAAGGAATAGTGTGTAATACGTGTTTAATTCCATTAAATTCAAGTGTGTGTCCTGCATTTGGTCCTCCTTGGAAACGTGCTATAATGTCGTACTTTGGTGTAAGTACATCCACTATTTTTCCTTTTCCTTCGTCTCCCCATTGAAGTCCTAATAATACGTCTAATCCCATTTATTATGTATTTGGTAATTTATTTTTTATTTTGATATTTGATTTGAAAAACTTTCTTTAGCTTCTTCTAGTGTTTCAAAAGAAGTGAATATGGTATTTAATTTAGTAATGACTAATAAGTCCGATACTTTTTGCGAAACTGCGCAAATAACTAGTTCTCCACCAGCATTTCTCATTTTTGTAAATGAAGAAATAATAAAGTTAAGACCTGTACTATTTATATAGTCTAATTGGTCTAGGTGTAAGATAATATTGATGTTTCCTAGCTCAATGTTTTCATCTATTTCTTCTGTGATAGATTTAGAATCGTCTTTAGATAAAATTTTTCCATCTAAATTAAAGACAATAAATCTTTCGTCTGATTGATCGGTGGTGTAAGTTAGATTCATATTAATCATTTTTTTGGGCATATAGGTATAAAGAATGGTGCATAACTTTAATGTTATACTTCTTTTCTACCATTGCTTTTATTTCATTAATCATAGGATCCGAAAATTCTATAACCTCTTCAGTATCTGTAATTATAATGTGATCGTGCTTTTTGTATTGGTATGATTTCTCATATTGAGCTAAGTTTTTACCAAATTGATGTTTTCTTATAAGATTACAAGCTAATAATAAATCTATAGTGTTGTAAATAGTTGCTTTACTTACTCTGTAGTTTTTTGCTTTCATCAAAGTATATAACTCTTCTACATCAAAATGCTCCGGATGATCAAAAATTTCGCTCAAGATAGCAAACCTTTCTGGCGTCTTTCTGTGTCCGTTTTTTTCCAAATATTTGGTAAATATTTCTTTGACAGATTCTTGTACAGTTTTACACGTCATTTTATTAAAGTATTGATTCGCTTAAATTAAGCCGATTTATCAGTAAATGTAAAGTTAACAATACTTTCTATTATCTAAAAACTAAACCAAACTATTTCTATCTTTGAGAGCTAAAAAATATTAACAATGTTTGAGAACCCAATAGAGATTTACAAAAGAATTAATCAATTTTCTAAAGAAAATGGAATGGAATTAACGGTAGAAACACCTGGAGAATCTATTTATACAATGATAGTGTTGGATAAACACCTGAGCTCGCCAAATGTATGCCACGGGGGTGTTGTAGCGGGTTTTGTTGATTCTGTTTTGGGGTCTGCAGCTCTATCTTTATCCTTGCAGAAAATGGCTTTAGTTTCTACAGTTGAGTTTAAGATAAACTATTTTCAACCTGTTTTTTTAGGAAATAAATTGTTAGGAAAAGGAAAAGTTGATTTTGAGGGAAAAAAACTAATTTCTTCTACAGCAGAAATTTTTGTAGAAAAAGAGGGAAAACAGATTTTAATTGCAAAAGCTATCGGAACTTTTAATAAATATCCACTTGAGAAAACACAATTTGCAAATCTTTTCAAATAAATTGTATCAGTATTGGGTTTGTTTACGTTATTGAGTACTTTTAATGCACGTATGAAAAAATTAATTACAGCTTTATTTATTATGGTTAGTTTCTATGGGCAATCACAGCTCCAAGATACGAATTACACCAATATATTTTCTAATGTTTCTGATTACAGAAACTATAACGAGGTATACCTTACCAATCTTGGACTTGCTAAATTCAATCTTTTTTCACCATTTGATGACAATAATCCAGAAGTAAAGAATTTATTTCCTAGTAAGAGTAATTCTAAAACTTACACAGATATTTTTTATTTATTAGGATCTGGAAAAGAGAATTATTTTACGCTAGAGCATCACCAGAAATTAGGGAAGAATCTATACGGAGAAGCATCAATTTTTAAGACAAACTCTACAGGTATTTATAGTTCACAAGTTGCTACTTTATCCAACATAGAAATATCTTTGGCTTATAAACCAATAGACAAACGATACAATTTTGAGGCAGGTTTTAAAAATTATAAAAGGAACAATGATATTAATGGAGGGGTAGCAGATTCTAGTTTTTTCTCTTTGTTGGATTCTAGTAACTCTAATGTGAAAACAACCTTTCCTATTCAAATGCAACCAGCAGTTTCTACAAATCCTAATTCTCTTGATATTAAAGTAATGGATTTGAATTTTAGTCATTCATTTGGATTGTCTAAAACAAAAAATGATTCTTTAGGTTATTTACAACTTACTCAATCGTTGGGATATAAAAGGACAAAACAATCTTTTTATGTAAGTTCTAATAATGGATATTTTTCCGATTATTTTTATGACTCTATCACGACTAACGATAGTTTGAGATTAGAAAAATTAACTCATACTATAGGTATAGATTATGTGAAGAACAATTCTGTTTTTAGCGCAGGAGTGGGGCAAAATTATTTTGAATATGTAAGTTATTCTCCTTTTGAGGTTCATTTGGAAAATTTCATTTATGGTAGTTATCTTTTTAAGGGTAATAAGTTTGAATTGAATTCTGAAGCAAGTTTAATTACATCAAACGGAAAATATGAATCATATAATTTTACCAATTCATTTTCCTATGTAGATACTTCTTTGTCTATTTTTAATGCTTATGCAGCTAACATAACTATTGGTACAAACCAACCAGAATTATACTACAATAATTACACTTCTAATCATTATCAATGGAGTAGAGTAAATGATCTTAATACAATCATAAAGGCTAATTTAACAGGGTTTAATCTAGGTTCTAAAACAAGTTTGGGCATAGATTATGAATCGCAATCTAATTCAATTTATTGGGATACAACCTCTCAAATAGATCAAACAGCAGTTTCAGTTGTAGGGGTAACATTACAGAAAGAATTTAAATTTACAAAGAGTTTTTATTTAACCTCTTCTGTTCGTTTTCAAGAAGTATTCGCAGATGAAACAATAGAACTTCCAAATTTTGTAACCTTCAATAAACTATACTTTAAAGGGAAAATTTTCAAAAAAGTTCTTTCTTTTGATGCAGGAATAAATGTATTATATTATTCTAGCTTTTATTCCAAAGCTTATAATCCTGCCTTAGATAAATTTTATGTTCAAGAGGATCAAAAAGTGGGTAATTACTTAATTTTTGATTTATTCGCAGAGTTCTATCTTAAAAATAGTTTTTCATTTTTTATATCTGCAAACCATGTGAATAGCAACTTATTTACTGAAAACTCAATTAATAATATTTTTGAATCACTAAAAATTAAAAAGAGGGTAGATTTTAAGGATAATTTTGGAAAAAATTATTTAGCAACTACTAGTAATCCATTGCAAGATAGAGCTTTTAAATTTGGATTTAAATGGAGGTTGTTTGATTAGTTCATTATTCTCAAGATGTGTAAAACTCTGTTGTTTATTGCGATATATTTAAAGTATACTTGGAAAAAGAATTTGGAAAATCGATTAGAATTTTAGTTATTTCAATAATTCAATTTTATGGAATTGTAATTTTACATGAAATTTTATATCATTATTTTCCAATAAAAAATGGTTCTATTTCTTTTGGAATAACCGTTTATTATTTTGCTGTATTTTTCGCTATTTCGATTGTTATTTATAATACATACATTACCTATATAAATAAGAGAATTTATCTTGTTACTTTCATTTTTATTCTAATAAATAGCTATTTACCATTGATGGCTATTGAAGCTAGACCATTTAGGGCTGTATTCTTAATCTGTCTGATGTTAATTGGATTTTTATCTTCAATAATTGTAAATAAATATTTCTTCAACAATAGAGATGTCAGTTATTGAAGAGTGATTATTTTTTTTAAAATAACCAATTATAAGAGTTCAGTTTCTTAACAATACTCACAGTACTTTGCTTTTTCATTGTGTTCAAAAGTAAGTGAAGTATCAAATATCTGCTGAATCAATTCTTGAAGTTTTTCTTTAAACTCTTCTCTTTCTGCTGGGGAAGGGTGCCAAGTTGTTTTTTTGTCTCTAAAACCTTCAGCAAATAACAATTCTAATAAACCATTATTCAATCGTTTGAAAGAGATAATACCCGAAGTAAATCGTTCGTGTTCTTTCATTTCATCTTCCATCAATAACCCATAGAATAACAATTGAAATGCTTTTGATTTGTTGGTGTCTGATATGATTTTATCCAAATCTTTCAATTCCAAATCTCTTGCGTTTACAACACCTGTTTTGTAATCTATTACTCGTAATTCTCCATTAACTCTGTCTAGGCGGTCAATAGTTCCTTTTAGTTTGGCTTGTATTAGTTGCCCATTAATTTCTACAGGGAAGGATTTTTCAGCCTTTTTTTCCAATCCTATAATTACAACCTCCTTGTCTTTTACCAATTTTTCTTCTTGGGTTAAGAATGCTAAGATGTTTTTCTTGGCAGCATGATAAAAAAGGTAATTTTTTCCAGTATCGTAGTTGTCAGAATATATTTCTTTGAATTGAGCTTGCAATTCATCTTCTACCTTCTTTTTCAATCCTTTTATGTCTTCAGGAATCAAAATTTTATTCAGAAGAGGTTCATATAGATTTTCTAGTACTTTATGAATTACGTTTCCAAATGTACTGGCTTCAATAGTTTCTTCTACTTCATCTTCTTGTTTTAGTCCCACAACATAGCTGTAGTAAAAATCAAGCGGACATTGGATGTATTTGTTCAGTGCAGACGGAGAAAGACCGTATTCTGCAAGATTTGTAAGGTTCTCAATTATTTTTTCGCTTTTGGCTACAGTATTGTGATCTACCTTATTATTTACAATATCTATACTGATTATTTTCTCTGTAATCTCAATCTGTTTCTGGTCTTTTAGTTCTTCTTTCAGTTGTTCAATGTAGCGACTCTTTTCGGTTGCGCCCATTCCACTTGTAGAGTTATTATACAATAAAAAAGCTTTAGAGGTTCTCTGCATTAATCTGTAAAAATGATTGGCGTAAATAGCTTCTTTTTCCTTGTAAGTAGGTAAGTTGTATAATCTTTTCAATTCATAAGGGAAGAAACTATTTGCTGTATTTGCTTTTGGCAATACGCCTTCATTTACCGATACCAAAATTATGTTTTCAAAATCTAACGCTCTTGTTTCAAGCATTCCTATTAATTGCAGGCCAGATAAAGGTTCTCCTATAAATGCAACCGATTCTGATTTGAACAATTGGAAGAACAGAAACTTCAAGGTTTTTATATCTTGAATATAATCCGTTTTTGTTAATTTATTTTCTACTTTTTGGATTAGTTTTTTTGCCGAAAATAAATATTCCAATTCCATTGCATTTCCTTGAAAAGAAATAGCTTGAACAATCAAATCTATCAATCCTTTTAAGCTATCAAAAGCTTGAGTAAGTAAGTTTTTTTCGTCCCATTTTTCGAACAGAAAGAACACAGGAGATAGTTCATCATGGGATTGAATAAATTTATTGGATACAAACGTAATGTTTTGCTTCACAATCTCTTGTTTTACTGAGTAACTGTTCAGTATGTTTTTCATTAAATAATGCTCCACAATACTCAAGAACCCTCGGTAGTGAATGCTTCCTTTGTTAAATTTTATATAACTTTCTTGTACCGTAAATACAGAATTAAGCAAACTGTAAATAGGGGAGTTGTAAAGCGAGTATCCAAGGGAAATATTGTAAGTGTCTATTTTGTTTGGAATGGAATTAAGAACGGGCAATAACAAATTTTCATCTGCCAATACGATTGCAGTTTTCTTAATTTCTTCTTCGCTTAAATTTTGAACAATTTCACCAACAGATTTTGCCATCATCACATCAGATTGAGCAGAAAGCAGTTCAATTTTTTTGTTGGAATTAAGCAAATTGGATTCAATCCATTTTATGTTGCTTTTACCATTTTTAGCAATTTGTTTTCTTATAAAATAACCGGCTTCATGTTCCTTGTTATCTACATAAAAAGTATCGGCATCAATAAATAGTTGCCCTTTTTTACTATTTACAAAAGTCTCTATTATTTGCTCTTCTGAGGTAGAAAGTGCATTAAATCCGGCAAAATAGACTGAATTTAAAGCGTAATCATCCAAAACTTCATAAATTGAAGTAGCAACCCATTTGTATAATTTTCCAGAATATCCTTTTTCTAGTTTGGTTAGTCTATCGTTTAGTTTATTATAATAATCGGGTAGTTTTTTCCAGAAATCAGAGAAATTGGATTGAATATCCGTTAAGTTCTCCTCATTAAAACTCCAATTATCAATGTCTTTTATATTCTTAAGGTCGTTAAAAATAATTTTGGCATCAACCATATAATGATCCATTTCATTAAAATCGGCCAATAGAGTAGGTGCCCATTTAGAAAAATGAAGGAATGAATCGGCATTTTTACCTTCTATTTCTAAGTATAATTCATAAAAAAGAAACAAAAGTTCAACAGAATCTATTGATTTTAATTTGCAATTTTTCTTAATAAAATCATCAATCGTAACGATTGTAGGAAGCCAAGTAGTTTTGTCTGCCGAATCGGATAAATATTTTTTTATATAAACGCCACTTCTTTGAGTTGGAACAATGATGGTTACCTCACCAATGTTTTGATGTTCAGACTTTACGGTTTCAACTAGTTGTTTAAGAAATGGTTTCATTTGAATGAATTAGATTATGAAACAAACTTAATTAAAATTATGGTTTCCTAATAATTGAATTATAAAATCTATTTTTCACATCAAAATATCATAGTTCTTTTTATATTTAGGTATTAAATTAAAATCTGATTTAACTAGATTATGGCTTACAATGAATTTTTATCTGATAGAATAATCCAGTTATTGAATGAGAAAAACGTACATTATCTAGCCAAATCAATGATGGGCGGATTAGTATTTATGGTGGATGATAAGATGTGTTTTGGAATTCATTTCAGTAAAAAGAAAAACATAGATTTATTGATGGCAAGAATAGGAGAGGATGCCACCGAAAATGCATTAAAAGAGGAGGGTTGTCACCCTATGGATTTTACAGGAAGACCTATGAAAGGGTATGTTTTTGTAGATCCTGATGGCTGGGACCTAGAAGCGGATTTGGAAAAATGGATAGATTTATGTCTTGCCCATAATCCTTTTGCCAAATCGAGTAAAAGAAAATAAAGAATTGAGTATTAAAATTTGTTAAAAACCTAAAACTGCGGCATTACTTTGTTTGTTTATTTTTTATAAATAATGTAATTTGCAGTAAGAAAAAACTGTATTATGACTAAGATTACAAGAGCGTTTGATTTTGCCTATCACCAATTGGATAAATATCCTCAAGCTGATTGTTTTGTTGATAAGAGAGAAGGGAAATGGGTAAAACTATCTACCCAAGAATATGTGAATAAGGCAATGGAGATGAGTAGAGGATTGATTAAAATGGGAATCAAGCCAGGTGATAAAGTTGCACTAATTTCCAATAATAGATCAGAATGGAATATTGCGGATGTTGCAATACTTCAGATTGGAGCTGTTTCTGTACCAATTTACCCCACAATTACCGAAAAAGAATATTCTTATATTTTTAATAATGCAGAGATTAAACTATGTGTAGTTTCTGATGAAGAGTTGCACAAAAAAGTAATTGCAATAAAGCCTGATGTAGCTACGCTAGAATCAGTATTTACATTTGAAAAAGTGGAGGGAGCTAGGCATTGGACAGAGATATTGGAGGCAGGAAAAGATGTTGCCAACAGTGAAGTAGAAACATTGAGAGATGCAGTTCATACAGATGATTTGGCTACACTAATTTATACATCTGGAACTACAGGATTGCCAAAAGGTGTAATGTTATCCCACGGAAACCTTGTGAGTAATGTGAAAGATGCGCTTGATAGGGTACCAGTAGGCGAAAATGCTAAAGCAGTTAGTTTTTTACCTGTTTGCCACGTTTTTGAAAGAATGATTTTGTATTTGTACCAATATATAGGAGTTTCAATTTATTTTGCAGAATCACTTGAAACTTTGGGAGAAGATATAAAAGATGTGAAACCAAACTTATTTACTGCAGTACCAAGATTAATTGAAAAGGTTTACGCAAAAATTATTGCAAAAGGAGAAGAATTATCTGGAGTAAAAAAAGCTCTATTTTTCTGGGCAGTAAAACTTGGACAAGAATGGGATATAGACAAAGGAGCGGTATATAATTTTAAATTAAAGATTGCTCGTAAATTAATCTTTAGCAAGTGGCAAGAGGCATTGGGAGGAAATATTGATGTAATCGTATCAGGTAGTGCGGCATTAGAATCTAGCTTGATGCGTGTATTCTATGCAGCAGGAATGCCAATTTACGAAGGTTATGGATTAACGGAAACTTCGCCAGTGGTGAGTGTAATTTCTAAGTTTAATGACGGAGTAAGAATGGGAACTGTGGGTAAAGTATTGAAATCTGTAGAAGTGAAAATTGCTGACACAGGAGAAATACTTGTGAAAGGACCAAACGTAATGCAAGGGTACTACAAAGCACCAGAAAAAACGGCAGAAGTTATGGACAAAGATGGTTGGTTCCACACAGGTGATAAGGGAGAATTTGTAGACACTCATTTTTTGAAAATTACGGGAAGAATTAAGCAAATTTTCAAAACATCAGGAGGGAAATATGTATCGCCAGAATTGATGGAAAATAAATTTAAATTATCTCCATTTATTGAACAAATTATGGTGATAGGAGAAAATAAGAAACATACTGCAGCCCTTATTATTCCTGCTTTTGATAGTTTGAAACAATGGGCAGATTACAAAGGTATTTCTTACACAAACGAAGAGGATTTGATAAAGAATGAAAGAGTTATCGAAAAATTTGATAGAGAAATAGCGAAGTACAATGCAGAATTTGCGAAGTGGGAAACTGTGAAGAAATTTACATTAATTGCTAAGGAATGGAGTATTGAAACGGGTGAATTGACACCAACACTTAAATTAAAAAGAAATGTAGTATTAGAAAAATGTGCCAATTTAGTGGCAGACATTTATGCTTAATGCATTCTAATTTATTTAACAAACAAAAAAATATCTTACTGAGGTTATGAAAAAAATAAGTAAGGCAATAGCCGTTATCTTTTTTATGATAGTTTCAAGTCTTGGGTTTTCTCAAGACATTGAATTTAATGCATCTACTGGAGGAATAAAAAAAGCTGGAATCACGGATAGGTTCCAGGTGACTTATTCGGTAAATAAACGAGGGGAGTTTTCTTTGCCCAATTACGAGAATTTTAAAGTAATTGGAGGAATTGGGCAAGGTACTAGCAATAGTATTGTGCGAGATGTGAACGGACGAACTACTGTAAAAACTACTTACACCTATGAAGTTGTATTGCAACCTACCAAGTTAGGAACCCATGAGATAGAAGGTGCAAAAATAAAGGTAGGAAATGCAGTTTATGAGTCAAAACCATTGACCATGCAAGTGGTGAAAGAAAGTCAAGCAAGACAGCAACAAAGAGCCCAAGATCCATTTGAACAGTTTAGACAAATGGAAGAGGAGATGCGAAAGCAGATGCAACAAAGAAGACAGCAACAAGCTATTGAGATTGGCGACAAGGATTTCTTTGGGAGAATAAGTGTTTCAAAGCTTAATCCTTATAAAAATGAACAACTATTAATTACCTATAAATTATATACCAAGAATTTCAATTTTGGATTGGAAAATTATGAATTCCCAACTCAAGAAGGATTCTGGAGTGAGAACATAGAAATTGCAGAAAGTTCTAAGCCTGCCATTGAAACTCATGACGGGCAACAATACCAGGTTTTTACCATAAAAAAAGAGATTTTATCGCCACAGCAAGCAGGTAAACTTAAACTAAATCCATTTAGTATTACGGCACGAATTCAAACCTCCCCGTTTAGTTCACCAATTAGTAAAACGATAAAAAGTAATGCGCCATCTGTAGAAGTGAAACCTTTGCCAAAAGGAGCTCCTACAAGTTTTGTGAATCAAGTGGGAGATTATGACATGACGGTAGGTTTTAAGTCGGACTCGGTATTGGTAGATCAACCAATAGATTTAAAAATTACTATTTCGGGTAAAGGAAACTTAAAACAACTGAGCGAATTACAAATGAATTTCCCCGAAGAGTTTGAAGTATATGACCCAGAAACATCTAATAAACTTAGAGTAACTGATGGAGGAATAAACGGTAGCAAAACCTATAATTATTTATTGATTCCAAGAAAAACAGGAACGTATAAGATTGCGCCAATTTCTTTTTCTTATTTCGATTTAGAGTCTAAAAGTTATAAAACGATACAATCGGATGCAATAACACTAAAAGCATATAACGAAGACGGAACTATAGATGAAACTGTGGTAGAAGCAAGCCAAGAGGAAACTGTTGCGGCAAGCGAATCGGAAGAGAAAGGAAATAATACTTGGTTGTATATAGTATTGCCTAGTTTGTTATTGGGAGGAGTTGCAGTGTATTACCTTGCGTTTGGTAAGAAAACGAAAGAAGAAACAGAGGAAGAAAGAAGAAAAAATGCAAGAAAGAAATTAGCTATGAAAATGGCAGTTGCAAAACAGCATTTGGACAATAATAACATTGCAGGATTTTATGATGAGACTTTAATTGGGCTTAATAAATACGTAAACGAAAAATTGCAAATTGAAACTGCAAAAATGACAAAAGAAAGTATTTCTGAAACACTTACAAATAAAGGAGTAGGAGAGAATACTACTCAATCATTTATTACAGTATTGGAGCAATGCGAAATGGCAAAATATGCTCCACTTTCATCACAAAACAACCAAGAGATTTACGAAAAAAGTATAGATGTGATAGAAGAAATTGAAGGAGTGATTAAATAATTAATTCTCTGACTTGTAATTTGTTTTAGAGCAGTATTCTAAAGTTTTGGTAAGAAGTGTTTTTATTTCATCTACCGATTTGGAATGAATCACATTAAAGGGGTATTCCCAGTTTTCATTGATTACGATATAAATTCTAAATTCCCCTTCATTGGTTTTTAAATTTCCGTACCAACCTAAATCAATAATCATGTGTTCTTCTGGGAAAACACATTGTAGTAAATCTTCATTTAGATAAGTTAAACTGTGCTCTTCATTAAATGAATTGACAGGGTCATAATTGTAAAAGTCATGGTTTGTGACTCTGCAATCTTCGGGAAACGCTATGGATTGAATTTCTATCATGTTCTGTTTTTTCAAAGCTATGGGTAAGAAATAGCTAGAAAAATAAAAGTAGTTAAACTTTTGTTTATGCTTTTAAAAAATGCATTTTTTAATTTAAGATTTTCTATTATTTACCTACTCTAGAACTAGCTGCAGCTTTTATTTCTTTGTCCAAAATTTGAATCACGATACTTTTTAAATTTTCATAATCAAAATTCTCTTCAATGAAGCCAAAAGTTGAGTGTGTGCCGTCTTTGTCCATTCCTATTGCATATTTTCCACTTCCTAGCTCTTCTGCTATTGGTGAGTTTTCTGTTTGAATTCTGTATTCAATTTCTCCTTTCTTATTTACTACATAAAAAAGATGCTTGTAGTATAATTCACCTTCTTCTACAGCAAATCTTTCAAACACTTGCACCAGTTTGTTGTTCCAATCAAATTGATCGAAACAAAACATGTTTCTAAGGTCGTCTTTTAAAATCCCTTGGTCATAAGCATTATAAAGAATTTCTCTATACGGCTTAGCCTTTTCATATTCTTTTTTACCGTAATAAATTTGAATTAATTTGGCGTATGAATGAAAATCATTAGGTTCCAATTCTATTAGTTCCAAATAGGCCGTTTCTGATTTGTCATACTGCTTATTTAATAACTCATACAGTCCAATATTATACAAGGCATTAATATAAGAATCAGATTTTTTAGAGATGGTTTCTTTTGATGTATAAAATGCTTTTAAAGCTTTTTCTGGCTCGTTTGTATTTGCATATATTTGAGGAATCATTGTAAATGGCCTGTCAATTGGGTTTGTTTGTTGTGTAGATTTTGTGTATGCAACAAGAGCTTTTTCGTATTTTTTTAATTCAAAATAGGAGTCACCTAATCCACTATAAAAATGTGTATTTTTTGAATCTAATTTAATTGCTTTTTTAAATGATTTTATCGCTTTTTCATATTCACTCATATAATTAAGAGTAATCCCTTTTATAAAATGAGGAGCAGGGTCTAATTTATCTTTTTTAATAGATAAATCCATAGTTTTAATTGCTTTTTCATCCTCAGATTTCATGTAATATGCCATACCTACATAATAAATAGCCTTAGCAGGATAATTTTTAATTTTATCAGAATGTTCCGATATAATTAAATCATATTCACCACTCTGATATGCTTTTTTTAAGTCAATGGTAATTTCATCTTGCGAGTAATTTAATAAACTTAACAGACAAATTGAAACGGTAAGTAGAACTCTCTTCATGATTTTGATAAATTATTTAATAAACGAAAGTTACAAAAAAAATGAATGTAACTCATTAGCTTTCATCAAATAAAAATAAGAAAGTGAGTTGGTAGTGTAAAGTTAACTAAAGAGTTTTAGTTAGTTTGGACTTATTTGTTCAATTGTAAAACAATTTCATTCAAAGCAATTTTAGCTTCTTTCAATACGGGAAGAAATGGCCAAACGTGTGGCATGTTTTTTCCAATGATTGCGGTTAAAACAGTATTTGTTTTCTCTATTTTTTGAACCGCTAATTGTTGGTCTGGGAAGGTGATATCGTTCTCGGCCAAAAAGAATAGAGTTGCCGGGAAATCATTAAAACTTTCATAAAGTGGAGAGATTATTGGATTTTTTAACTCAACAGTACCTGCACACAATCTTTTGGCGCTAAGTATTCCTATTTTTCCCAACATAGGATCTGTTTTGTCAATCGCCTCTATTTTGGGATTAGTAAGGCTAGAATCCATAACAGGAGAAACTAGAATCAGTTTACCAGGGATTTCCTTTTTGTCCTTAATTAATCTTTGTACCAAAGTAGTACTCAAAGTTCCACCTACTGAATCGCCAATTAATGCAATATCGCTTGCTTTATATGTTTTAAGTGCTTCTTCATACACTTTATCAATGTTGTATGAAATACTGTCAATTTTGTTTTCGGGAGCTTTAGGGTAATCAATCATCCATACAGTATGATTGGTGTGGGTAGAAATATATTTTGCAGTATCCCAATGTAATTTGGATGGCCCAGAAATAAAAGCACCTCCATGAATAAAAATTACTAGCTTGTTAGTTATTTCTTCTTTAGTTATTTCTGTAATTTTTGTTTTTTCTATTTGAAACGAACGAACAAATTTAGAATTGAAAAATTTGTCTTTGGGTGTGTGAATATCCTCTTTTCTTATCTTTTTGTAATCGATAGGGTCTTTACTAAAGTCTTTTTTTATTCCTTTTATTTTCAATATTAGGAGAATCAATTTATAAGAAAAACTAGGTTTCATAGGTTCGTTTATTAAGGATTTACTTTATTATTTAAATCAAACTCCAGCAGGAAAAAGGGAATGTTGCAGATGTTAGGGACTCTAGCAAATTTACAATTTATCCTTGTTTAAAAGAAGAAGTAGGGAAATTAATTAATTGTATTAAAACGAATTGAAAACACTGTTTGAGTAAATGTTTAATGTCTTTTATTGTTGAATTCCAGCTTTGTTTAGTGCTTTATTCAAGTTTCCATCAATGCATATTGGATGTCCCCCAAAAGTATTGCCATCATTATACCACACTTCAATTTCTCCTGCTTTATTTAGGTTTATTTTATCCAATGAAATCTTATCTTGAAAATCAAACTCACTTAAAGGAGATTCGTTTTCTTTTAACCAGCTGTCGTTTTTTAAAGATAGCAAATCGTTACTAGTTTTATTTCTAAATCTATTGTCCCATTCTTGTTTATTCTCAAATAACTGAATGGCTATGTGTTCAATTTCTTTCAGTTCATCAAGCGTGCCATAAAAATTAAGTCCAATATTGGAGTTAAGCCATTTTGTTTCCAACCCAAAACTATTGGATCTTCTATCAAAATTAAAAATTCCAAAATAGCTACTGATGAAAGTAGGTGTTGTAGTCCTTTTTTGTAAAATAGCATCCAATTCTGGATGTTTTACGTTAGTTTTTACTATAGAAGACAATTTTATTCTAATTTGACCTTGATATAAGATTTGTTCTCCACTAATTTCTACGATAGATAATGGATTTAATCCTTCTATAGCGTAGTCGAGATTTGGGATTACTTGGTGTACAATAATCTCTTTCTCTTGCACCAATTCGTGGTTTCTTGAAAAAGCACAAAAGCTAAAAAACAACAAGAATTCTCCATTAGATGAGGATTTTACAACCCCAAACTTATCAATTAAGCCGATAAAAGTATCGTCTTTTTGACTCTTCAATAATGTTGAATTGTTAGGCATTTTAGTACTATTTTTTTTGTATAATTATGTGGTTCAATCTAAAAAGGTGGTTCTTTTTTAGAATAATTATTTAGAAATATAACAATTATTCTTGAACTTCTATATATCCTGGTAATCCATGTAGGCATTTTATTACTTGATTCTCGCCTGGAGCTCCTGCGTGGTAATGATATCCTCTTTGTTCGTCAGTATGTCCTCCACACTCATCTAAATCGGTAGGAGCAACATCATTTTTATTCAATAATGCGTAAATCCCAAATCCATCAATAGCATAACCAATCATAGGAGAATGTGAGTCTGCTTGGTCTACTTCTTTGGTAGAACCTGTGGCAGCATGATAATGATAGCCTCCATGCGGATTTACATGTCCTCCGTGATCATCTAATGGAGCCAAAGTGTGTGCTGCTAATATTGCGTGAGTAGGAGCAGGAGGGTCAAAATTTACTCCGTTAAATGCAACTCCAAGTCCACTTCTTCCCAGTTTTCTTGATTCGATTAAATAAACTGGTTTTACAGGGATAACGTAAGTAGTAATTTGATCTTCGTAATATTTTGGAAGACATTCTACGCAGTAGTTTTGGTATTCTTCATCCACATCTGGTTTTGCTGCACCTTCGCATTCTTCTTTGGTCACAGTAACTTTTACCGTGCTATCTTGTCTGTAGAGTTCCCATCTCTCATCTTCATAAAACTCGGCTAGCTCTGCTATAAAATGCCCATCAACATCATATACTTTTCCATCTTTAAACCATATTCCACCTTTTTCTTTGGCATCCCCCAAGTGTTTTGGACACCAAGGACCCATTTGGTGTTCTGAAGGTTGAGAGTTTGTTTTAAGCACATAGCACAAAGTTTCTATCCCATCAAGGCTATAAGTTTCTTTGGTAATTTCCTCTAGGTAGTTTTCTGCAATAAAGTTATCAGGATTCACAGCAACCGTTTTTATAGAACTATCAGTCGTGGTGTTTCTGCCAAAATTACAAGAGAAAAAAGCCATAACAAGTAAGGCTTTTGAAATGGTTTTAAATATTACTTTGTAGGTCATTTCTATGAAAAATTAGTTTCTTTTTTAATCGAAAAGGCGTGTTTTGATTGAAATTTTACTCAATCAGCCTATTATCTAATTTTTTAGACGCAGAAACTAAAAATATCCTTCGTTAATAAAATGATTTGTTTTATTTCACTCTTATCCATTTGGCAGAAGTATGAAAACCAATGATGCTTCCAGTGATTACTAGGTTGTTTTTATCAATAATACTAATGTCGGAGTTTACTCTAATTCCTGCCTTAGGCAAGTAAATACTGCCACAACAATAAGTAGAGTCGTTTACTTTTTCAAAATCTTGTAATACCTGCAAAGGGCCATTTTTAAGCTTTTCGTTTCCACGTTTTGTTCCTGCATCAAGTACATTTCCAAAATACCTATCGTCTATGTGGTAAATTTTTACAATTACGCCATAACGCTCATTTTTCCATTTACCCAAGAGTACATCTTCTTTTTGTACAAAAGATGAGATAAGTATTCCCAATGAAATTACTAATCCACTAAGTATAGATATGTGTTTTAGTTTTGATTTGAGCATAATTGGAATTGTATTGATTAAAGTAATGTATTTTTTTTGTTTAATCAAAGGCTAGTAGGAAGTAGGTTTTATTTTAAAAAGAAGCTGCTAATTCCAGTAAGGATGCTTTGAACAGCATAAGAGGCTAGGATTAGTCCCATAACTTTACTAATTACTGTTATTCCGTAGCTACCAATTTTTTCTTGTAGTTTTGCTGCAGCCAATAAAGTTAAACAAGTAATTCCAACCACAAATAGTACAAGTAGTGTTGTGATTGATTGTTCTAGAATACCATAAATGTGATTATCTGTAATTAGTACAACAGCCATAATTGCACCAGGAGAAGCGATAGAAGGTATTGCGATAGGGAAAGTAGTAACGTGTTTGTAGTCGGTAATTTTACTTTTTTCCGATTCGGGTTTACCATCACCAAAAATCATTGTAAGAGCAAACAGAAATAGAATTACTCCTCCAGAAATTTGAAAAGCATCTAGCGATACTTCCATTCCTTCTAGGATTAGTTGACCTATTACAATAAAGAATAACAGGATCAAAAAAGCAAGAACGGATGCTCTTAAAGCTATTTTCTTTTTATGCTTTTTGTCAAACTCTTTGGTGGCCTCCAAGAATACAGGTACACTACCAATGGGATCAATTACTGCAATAAGAAAGAATATTTTAGTTAAAATAGCAACCATTTATTATTCTATTCTTTTTCCAATTGTAGAGAATGCAAGTCCTTGTTGACCCATAGTAGAGCTCATTATTCCTTCAAAAATAGGCTCAGGGCAATCTTTCGGCTTTTTCCATGAGAAAAGAAAGTTAGAGCCAGTTCCACCTTCTTCGTCAAATTCATCAATCACAATTACTGTGGTTTCTAAAGGTGCCAAATAGATAGTGTGGTTAAAATAATTCCTAACCAACTTACCGTGTGTCTCGTAATATCCAGCTTTCTCAATAAAGATAGTATCCTTATAACTCGTATTTCTTATGCTAGCCATTGCAGTTAAATTTCTAGTAACATGTTCGGACTTGCTATAAATTTCGGAATAGATGGAAAGGTATGATTTTCCAGATTCTAAAGAGTCTCTGTTTGATACATCAATCGCTCTTTTCGACCAATTCTCGGCATTTATAGAACTAATTTCGGGTGTGCCATCACACCCGGAAATTAGAACAGAAATAATAAATATATAAGTTAATAACTTCATGTATTGTAATTATTTAAACGGCATTTTAACAACCTTTGCTTTAAGTTGTTTTTTTCTTACCTGAATGTATATTTCAGAATCAGGCTTGCTCAATTCAGTTGGTACATATCCCATACCAATTCCTTTGTTTAGTGAAGGAGCCATTGTTCCAGAAGTAACAATTCCTATTTCATTTCCATCGGCATCTACGATAGGATAATCGTGTCTAGGAATTCCTCTTTCAAGCATTTCAAATCCAACTAATTTTCTTGTAACACCAGCTTCTTTTTGAGCTTTTAAGTTATCTGCATTAACAAAGTCCTTTGTGAATTTTGTAACCCATCCCAATCCAGCTTCAAGTGGAGAAGTAGTATCGTTAATATCGTTTCCGTATAGGCAATATCCTTTTTCTAATCTTAATGTATCTCTTGCAGCCAATCCTATTGGTTTGATTCCAAAGTCAGCACCTGCTTCAAATACTTTGTCCCATATTTGTTTAGCTTCACTGTTTTTACAATAGATTTCAAAACCTCCCGACCCTGTATATCCAGTTGCCGAGATAATTACATTTTCAATTCCTGCAAAGTCCGAAACTTCAAAATTGTAAAATGCAATTTGCGATAAATCAATACTTGTAAGAGATTGCATAGCTTCTACAGCCTTAGGTCCTTGAATAGCAAGTAAAGAATAATCCATAGATAAATCTTTCATTTCTACTCCCATGGTATTGTGTTTGCTAATCCAATCCCAATCTTTCTCTATATTACTAGCATTTACTACTAATAAATATTGTTCTTCTTTTATTTTATAAATAATCAAATCATCTACAATTCCTCCTTTATCGTTTGGTAAACAGCTGTATTGTGCTTTTCCAATAGTAAGTTTTGTAGCGTCATTAGAAGATACTTTTTGAATCAAATCCAAAGCATTTGGTCCTGATAACAAAAATTCTCCCATGTGAGATACATCAAAAACACCCACATCATTTCTTACAGTTTCGTGTTCTATTCCTAACCCTTCATATTGCAAGGGCATGTAATATCCTGCAAATTCCACCATTTTGGCTCCTAAATCTATGTGCGTACTAGTTAAAGCTGTTTTTTTCATGATTATTTTTGTGTATTTTGATTAAAGCATAAAGTTAATTATAATTGAGAAATCACAAACGAAAACCTAGAATTAAATTACTTTTAGAATATGAATAAGTATTTATTAAAATTTGGGTTTCAATCACCTAAAATTCTAAATTCTCCAGAGAAGAGCTTGGGGATTATCTTGGTAATTCCTTGTCACAATGAGGAGAATATTACTCGTACGTTAAATTCGTTAGTTCAATGCACCCCAACAAAGTGTGCGGTAAAAACAATAATTGTGATTAACCAAAGTGAGATTGCGGAGGATCATGTGATAAAACGCAATGAGCAAACAGCTATAGAAATACAAGAGTGGAGAAGGCAAAATCCTAAGATGGACGTGGATGTTGTTTTTGAAAAAGCCTTGCCTAAAAAGCATGCAGGGGTTGGTTTAGCAAGAAAAATAGGGATGGATGAAGCAGTGAATTTATTTCATCAAATAGAAAAGGACGGAATTATTGTAGCGCTAGATGCAGATTGCGAAGTAGAGCCAAATTACTTGCAAGAAATAGAGAAACATTTTGAAATAAACCCGAAGACTAATGGGTGTTCTATTCGTTATGCGCATCCTTTGCAGGGTAATGAATACCAGGCGAACATCTACAAGGGAATTGTTAATTACGAACTTCATTTGCGCTATTACAACCAAGCTTTGCAATATTGTGGATTTCCCTATGCATTTCATACGGTAGGGTCTAGTATGGCGGTAAAATCCTCTGCGTATCAAAAGCAAGGAGGGATGAACAAAAGGAAGGCTGGAGAGGATTTTTATTTCCTTCAAAAAATTATTGAACTAGGAGATTTTACAGAATTGAATTCTACTTGTGTTATTCCGTCACCAAGGATTTCGGATAGAGTTCCGTTTGGTACAGGAAAGGCAATTGGAGATTGGATAGAATCTCAAGAGGATGTTTATTTCACTTATAACTTTAATTCATTTTTAGATTTAAAAGAAATAGCTAAAATTATTACAAATTTATATAAATCAGAAAACTACAATATCCCTTCTAAAGTATTGCTTGAGTTTATGAAGTCCATAAATTTTGAAAATAAAGTAGAGGAAATAAGACAAAATACCACGAACTATCTTAACTTTGAGAAACGATTTTTTACATTTTTTAATGCCTTTACTGTATTGAAATATGTTCATTTCGCAAGAGATAATTCGTACCCTAATTTGCCGATTAAAGAAGAGGCAACAAAATTATTAAACAAGGTTTATCAGCAAAATTCCAATGAAAAATCTCCTATCGAAATTCTGGAAATTTATAGAACTATTGAAAAAAATAGGGATTGGAGTAATTAAATTGTTTCAATCTACTTTTTCTTTTTTTTATTCTAATTTTTGGAGAATCTTCCATCTAGGGATTGCTGTGGGTGCTATTATTTTGTTTTTGGTAATTTATTCCAATAGATCTATTATCGATTATGCAGAAGATTATGTTTATGATAAAATAACTAAGATTCCCGAAAATGAAATAGGATTGGTGTTAGGAACATCTAAATATGCTTACAACAATGGGATTAATCCTTATTTTAAATACAGGATGGATGCAGCAGCCAGACTATATAAGGCTGGAAAAATAAAGAGAATAGTGGTGAGTGGAGATAATCATAAATACGGTTATAATGAGCCTCAACAAATGAAGGATTATTTGATAGGATTGGGAGTGAAAGAAGATCATATTGTGATGGATTATGCAGGATTTAGAACGTTAGATTCTATGGTGAGAATAAAGGAAATATTTGGGCAAACCAAGGTTACTGTAATTTCTCAAAAATTTCATAATGAACGAGCTGTGTATCTTGCAAGTAAAAAGGGAATTGAAGCAATTGGTTACAATGCAAAAACACCTTGGCAGAGCAAAAGATTGAGATTAAGAGAAATTTTAGCCAAGTTCAAAGCGGTTTTGGACATAAATGTGTTGAAAACTAAGCCTAAGTTTTTAGGGGAAAAGATTGAAATAACTCTTTAAAATAAGTATTTTAGGAATCAATTAATTCCTATATGAACAAATTACTACTCATATTCCTATTTTTAGGATCGTATACTTTTTCTCAAACAAAAACTTCTTATTCCATTACAAAAAAGGGAGAAGTGAACGTAACTGAAGCTTTAACTAATGATTTAAAAGTGAAGTTATCTAGTCTTGAACCACCCTCACCAGACGGAAATTCAACAAAAAGCTATTTACAAAGAAGAAAAAGTGAAATAGAGGTTAAGTATCCCAGAACTGCAGTATCTAGAAGTGGAGAAAGAGCTATTTCTATAGATGATACATTAACGATTGGAAAATCATTTTTATCGAATCTAAGCTCGGCTGGTCAGCCCAATGATAACTCAATGGCAATTTCTAATGATGGAATTGTAGTTTCGGCATTCAATTCATATATTTTTATTAGAGATACGGAAAATGACACGACTCTAGGTGAGATTTCATTAAATCAATTTTCTAATCAAATAGGAATGAATCTTGATAATTTTGATCCGAAAATGATTTATGATCCTGAACAAGACAGGTTTATTTTGATCTATTTGGCTGGAAGAACTGTGGCCAACAGTAATATCGTAATTTGTTTTTCTCAATCAAATGACCCAATGGGAAATTGGAACGTATATTCAGTTTCAGGAAATCCATTGAATGATGATTCTTGGAGTGATTATCCTGCAATATCTATGACAAAAGATGAGGCGTTTATCACAATTAACTTATTGAACCCAGGAGGTACTTGGCAAACTTCTTTTAAACAGACGGTTATTTGGCAAATTGATAAAGCAGATGGTTATTCGGGTGCTGCCACAATAACTACAGATTTGTGGTCAGATTTGAAAGAAAGCGGAAACTTTATGAGGAATATGCATCCTGTGCGTGGAGGTTTTGATTTGAAAAGTGGTTCACAGTACTTTCTTTCCAATAGAAACTTTGCAGCAATGAGTGATAGTATTTACTTAATTAGAATAGACAATACTATTGCAAGTGCGGCTTCTAGTGTGGATATTAAATTGATAAGAGCCGATAAGAATTATTTTTTAGCACCAAATGCTAGGCAAGCAGGAGGAAGATGGTTTGCGACAAATGACTCTAGAGTATTAGGAGGAATAGTAGAGAATGGTGAAATTCAATTTGTACAAAATTGTTTAGATACCAATTCAGGAAATTGTGTTATTTATCATGGTGTAATTTCTGATATAGATGGAACGCCTTCTGTAAAAGGAAGAACTGTGAAAACTGACGGAGTGGATTATGGATATCCTAACATTGTGTATGGAGGGGTAATCCCCAATGAAAGTAAATCAGTAATTGGATTTAATCATACTGGAGTTTCAACTTCTGCAGGGATTTCTTCTGTGTATTTTGATGGGGATAATTACTCTGCAGTGAAAGTAATGAAAACGGGTAGCTCTGAAGTGAAAACCAATAGAGATTACTTAATGAGATGGGGTGATTATTTTGGGATGCAAAGGAGGTACAATGAATCGTGTAATGTATGGATGTCTGGTTATTATGGAGAAAATCTTAAAAATTACGTTTGGGTAGCAGAGGCAATTCTGCCGGGAGATTGCTATGACACAGTAACAGAAACGCCTTATACAGAAAATACTCTTTTTCCTAATCCAAGTATCAATCAATCAGAAATCCATTTTAACTTAAATGAAAGTAAAAACATTAAAATTGATTTGATAGCAAGTGATGGAAAATTAATAAGAGTACTGTATGAAGATGCTGCTAAAAAGGGAGAAAATAGATTGGTTATTAGTACAGAAAATCTTTCGTCAGGTTTGTATTACATTCGTATTTACTCAGGAAAAGAAAACATCTTGACAAAGAAATTAATTAGAAGATAAAAAAAACGCAAAGAAGACACACGAACTTCTTTGCGTTTTAAAAATAAGGTGGGGAACCTTATAATTTCTTAAATAGAATTTTGTAATAGTGAATTTTACTCGAGATATATTTGTTCTCAACAATCACTTCTTCTAATTTATCTACCAGCAAACTTTTAATTTTCTCGTTGGAGTAGTTCATGTCAAGAACATTTATTTTTCCATTTTTAATTACTTTAAAACTTAATATTACAAACTCAGTTTTTTTCATATCAGAAGGAAGTTGTTCGTTTTCAAGAGTAACTTTTTCTGTCAATTGGTTTTTCAATTCAGTGGTGTTAGTCTCTTGAGCTTTACTCATTGAGAAAGAAAGTAACAAGGCAAATGTGAGGATAAAGGTTTTCATAATTTTTGTTTTTTTTAGGTTTTGTAAGTAAGACTGCTAGAGGCGAATAAAAGTTACACTTAAGTTAAATTAATTTTTCAAACAAAAGTAAATCAGTAAGTTAATTCAATATAAAAATGTCAGATTATATTACCATATCGTATTTCAAAACCCCCGTAGGAGAATTAATCTTAGGGTCATTGGGAAATCAATTGTGTTTGTGTGATTGGCGATACAGAAAAATGAGAGACTCTGTAGATAAGAGAATCAAAAAAGGGTTAAATAAAGAGTTTAATATTGGTTTGAGTGAAGTCATAGAAAACGCTAAGTTGCAACTGAACGAATATTTTTCGGATAAAAGAACAGAGTTTGATATCCCATTGTTATTGGTGGGTACAGATTTTCAGCAATCGGTTTGGCGAGAATTACAAACGATACCATTTGGAAAAACCAATTCATATTTAGAATTATCCCAAAAAATGGAAAATGAAAAAGCCATTAGAGCTGTAGCAACAGCAAATGGAGCAAATGCTATTTCTATTCTTATTCCCTGCCACAGAATTATTGGTAAAGATGGGAGTTTGGTAGGTTATGCAGGAGGATTGGAAGCTAAAAAAAAGTTATTGGAATTGGAAGGAGCAATTTCAAATATTCAGATAAAATTGTTTTGATTTGGAAGTAATTGTCTTTTTTATTTATCACTCATTTAATTGTTTTTTTCTTTCTAATTAAGTTTAACAAAATTTAAATATTTTCAAACCAAGAATTACTTTTTTAAGAGAAGGGATTTTGTAGTTTTGTCGTCTATTAATTATAAATAAATTTAAAAGACTAAAAAAAAATGCCTGAGAATACAACAAACGCAGCAGATTCAGTTTATACTAGCCCAGAGTGGTGGTTGGATAAAGTAGTAGAATACGGAACTTCTTTACTTATAGCAATAGCTATTTTAGTTATTGGTTTTTGGCTGGTAAAAAAAGTAGGGAAAATGATAGCGAATTTATTCGCAAAGAAAGATTTTGATCCATCATTAGAAACTTTTTTGCTAAGTACAATAAAGATTACTTTAAAAATATTGGTTGTAATAACTGCAATGAGCCAGTTAGGAATAGAAATGACATCTTTTGTCGCTTTATTAGGAGCAGCAGGTTTGGCTATTGGTATGGCATTCTCAGGAACGTTAAGCAATTTAGCAGGAGGAGTAATGATTTTATTCTTCAAGCCTTATAAAGTAGGTGATTTTATCGAAGCTCAAGGAGAAAAAGGGACAGTGAAAGAATTGCAAATTTTCAACACAATCTTAATTACTTTGGATAACAAGACAGTAATTATCCCTAATGGGCCAATGGCAAACGGAAACTTAACGAATTACTCTACTCAAACAAAAAGAAGAGTAGATTTTACAGTTGGTATTGCTTACGGAGATGATTACGATACAGCCAAAAACACATTATTGGAGTTTGTAAAGGACGATCCAAAGATTATGGACAAGGAGGACAACTTCATTGGTTTGGTTGCATTAGCAGATAGTTCTGTTAATTTAACATTGAGAGTTTGGTGTAAGTCTGAAGATTACTGGGATGTGTTTTTCAAAATGAACGAAAGAATTTACAAAGAATTTGGAAGTAAAGGACTTAATATTCCTTTTCCACAAATGGATGTGCATGTGAAGAATGACTAATTATTCTTTTCAAATTGAATTTATAGGGGTGAGAAAATTATTTTCTCATCCCTATTTTTTTTGATGTCAATCGGTATATTGTTCATTATTTCTTCTTTAAGGCTGTTTAGAATCTTCTTTTTAATAAAATGAGGATGAACCACAAGTCCAATAGATCTAGCTAGTTTAGGGCCATTTATTTCTACTATTTTATTTTGTTCTTCTCGGGAGAAATCTAACGTAGATAAATAAGGCAGTAGCGTAGTTCCTTTGTTTAGGTTTACAAACTTGAGCAGGGTGTTAATTGAGCCCGATTTGTATTCGAGGTTGTTGTGTATTCCATTTTTAAGTCTGTTCGAGTTACAAATATTTACTATTTGATTTCTCATGCAGTGTCCTTCCTCAAGCAGCCACAGTTTTTCAGTATCAAGTTCATCTATATCCATACTAGTTCTGGCAGATTCTTGGTGGTTGTAAACAACAAAATGCTCGTCATACAATGGGATTTCAATGAGGTTTTTATCCTCTAGAGGCAAAGAAACTATTGCAATGTCTATTTCTCTTTTTTTTATGTTTTCAATGATTTTGGAAGTGGTTAATTCGCTAATTGAAAATTTTACCGAAGGGTATTTTTTAATAAAATCATTAATAAACAAAGGAAGAAGATAGGGAGCAATGGTTGGAATCACAGCAATATTGATGGTTCCAGAAATTTCCCCTTTCAGGTTTTGAGTTATCTCTTTCAAATTTCCTACTTCTTGTGTTATCTTTTTTAATTGAGCAAGAATGTGGTTTCCCTCTTTGGTAAGTGTTACAGGTTTTGTTTTCCTGTCAAATATTTTTATTCCTATTTCGTCTTCCAACTTACCAATCATAGTACTTAAAGTAGATTGAGTTATGTTGCAACTATCTGCCGCTAATTGAAAATTATGGTATTTGCTCACAGCAATTACGTAGTCTATTTGTTGTAGATTCATCTATTTTGTCAATAATTGTATTGATACTATCGTTTTTATCAATCAAAAGTAATTTATATATTTGATTATTCAAAACTCAAATGGGAGTTTGCAAAGACTAATATTTATTTAATACACTATAATATGGAAGAGAAAAAGAAAAAACTAACCTCGGTATCGGGAAGGCCAATTGCTGAGAATCAAAATGTGAAAACAGCAGGAAAAAGAGGGCCAATGTTATTGGAAGATTATTGGTTTCTTGAAAAACTAGCTCATTTTGATAGAGAAGTTATTCCAGAAAGAAGAATGCACGCCAAAGGTTCTGGAGCATTTGGAACATTCACAGTTACTCACGACATTACTAAATATACCAAGGCAAAAATATTCTCTGAAATAGGAAAAAAGACAAATATGTTTGCTCGTTTTTCTACTGTGGCAGGAGAAAGAGGAGCTGCAGATGCAGAAAGAGACATTAGAGGATTTGCAATGAAATTCTATACCGAAGAAGGGAATTGGGATTTAGCAGGAAACAATACGCCAGTTTTCTTCCTTAAAGATCCGTACAAATTTCCAGATTTGAACAAAGCAGTAAAGCGTGATCCAAAAACAAACTTAAGAAGTGCAAATCACAATTGGGATTTTTGGACTCTTTTGCCAGAAGCTCTTCATCAAGTTACAATCACAATGAGTGAAAGAGGAATTCCAGCCTCTTACCGTAACATGAATGGGTATGGAAGTCACACTTTTAGTTTCCTAAATGCAGATAACGAAAGAAGCTGGGTAAAATTCCATTTCAAAACGGCTCAAGGAATTAAAAACTTGACTGATGGAGAAGCAGAAACATTAGTAGGGAAAGACAGAGAAAGTCACCAAAGAGATTTGTTTGATTCAATAGAAAAAGGAGATTTTCCTAAATGGCACCTTAAAATTCAAATAATGCCAGAATCGGATGCGAAAGATTACCGTTTCAATCCGTTTGATTTAACAAAAGTATGGCCACATTCAGATTATCCTTTGATGGATGTAGGGGTAATGGAATTGAACAGAAATCCAGAAAATTACTTTGCAGATGTGGAGCAAGTTGCTTTTAATCCAGCAAACGTAGTCCCAGGAATAGGGTTCTCTCCAGATAAAATGCTACAAGGAAGATTATTCTCTTACGGAGATGCACAGAGGTATAGATTGGGTGTAAACCATTATCAAATTCCTGTAAACCAGCCACAATGTCCTTATCATAATCCTCATAGAGACGGAGCAATGAGAGTAGACGGAAATGAAGGAGCTACCATTCATTATGAGCCAAATAGCTACGGACAGTGGGCAGAAAGCAAAGAGCATGCAGAACCAGCAACAGAGCTAGAGGGAAATGCTTTTCATTATGACCACAGAGAAGATGACGATTACTTTACTCAGCCCGGAAATTTATTTAGAATGATGACTCCCGAGCAACAGCAAATCTTGTTTGAAAACACTGCAAGAAACATAGGTGGAGCAGAGCGATTTATTCAAGAAAGACACATTAACAATTGCTACCAAGCAGATCCTAATTACGGAAAAGGAATTGCATTAGCTTTAGGAATAAATCCTACTGATTTGGATTTATCTTAATTCAAAAATTAACATCAAAAAAAACTCCATCAGACAAAGTTTGATGGAGTTTTTTTTTGTTCATATTTTTCAATGCTAAAAACTATAATCATAAGTAGCTGTATCATTTGCTATCCAATAAGAAACTGGAATGGCAAAACTATCAACAATAATTCCGCTTAAATCTCTTACTTGAATTTTGTTATGAGTTTCATTGTAAGTAGAATCCAAAATACCAAAACCTCCAAACTGAACGAAATAAGTAGAATCCATAATTGTGTATACAGATTGATAAAAATTTGGATAACCAAAATTTGTATAAATTTTATAACCAACCAATGAATTTCCGTTTGTTGTATCTTTTAGTGTACCTTGAAACAAATAAGGTACAAATACTATGTCATCTCCTTCATTTTGGTCTACTTTCTCGATAAAATAGTCGTTTTTCTTACAAGAAAATGCCAAAACTAAAATTGCTGAGATATAAATTATTTTTTTCATATCACAAGAATAATACATTAAAAATCAAATTTTTCAAACCTTAAACTCACTCGTAGTATGGAAAGTAATTTCTGGATAATCAAACTCTGCTGTTCTCAATAAGAAAGCAGATTCAGCAAGAAACACGTAATTTTCATCTTTAT
>CAXIAX010000017.1:0-35637 GCA_964021785.1 uncultured Flavobacteriales bacterium | reverse complement strand
GCAATTCCAGAAATCTCAACTCTCACTCCTTTAGGTAGTTTACTTACCTCTACAGTTTCTCTTGCAGGGAAAGTTCCTTCTCCAAAATAGGAAGAATAAATAGAATCTACCACGCCAAAATTATCCATGTCATCCAAGAATATAGAACATTTTACCAAGTTTTCTATTCCCATTTCGGCTGCATCTAGCAAAGCAAGAATGTTTTTCATTACTTGGTGAGTTTCTGTTTCTATGCTTTCTGTTTCAAAATCTCCAGTAAATGGATTTATTGCAATTTGTCCACTTAGGTATAGAGTTTCGTTCACTAATACAGCTTGGCTGTAAGATCCAACTGGGCTTGGAGCATTTTTTATAGAAATAGATTTTCTCATTTTGTGAAGTTAAAAAAGGTTAAATGATGTTATTAATTACCCAAAGATATAAGATTTTAGAAACTCTAACAGTATCTTTATTTACAAAGAATAAATAACGCTTTTATTCAACTTATATAAATACTATATTTGTTCTGCTACAAAATATTACCGCACATGACAATCACACTTTGGACACTTTGGATTAGTATAATTATCCTTTATACCGCAATGGCTACTTGGAAACTGTTTGAAAAAGCAGGAAGAAAACAATGGGAAGGATTTGTACCAGTTTACAATATTTTTATTTGGCTTAAAGTAATCAAAAGACCTTGGTGGTGGGCAATTATATTATTGATTCCAGGATTCTCACAAATTTTAATGTTTTGTGCCATGAATGTTTCCATGGGTAGAATATTTGGAAAATATACTGCCAAAGATACTTTGATGCAGATTTTTGTTCCTTTTATTTATTTCCCAATGATAGCTTTTGGCAAAGAAGAATTGGTATACGAAGGAGAAACAGACTGGAAAGTAGAAAGCCAAGTATTGAGAAGAAATATTTCTGATCAAATTGCTTTGTTCCTTTCTTCATTTGGAATCATTACAATCTTTGTTATTTTTCAAAAATTAACAGGAACAAAAGACAAGCCAGGACAAAAATCAATAGTAAAAGAATGGGGAGACTCAATCGTATTTGCATTGATTGCGGCTTCATTAATAAGAGGTTATGTATTAGAGGCTTTTACAATTCCAACTCCATCTATGGAAAAAGAACTGTTGGTGGGTGATTTCTTATTTGTAAATAAATTATCATACGGAACAAGAGTTCCATTCACACCTTTGTCTTATCCATTGGTTCACAACACAATTCCTTGGACATATGCCAATTCTTATTCTGAGGCGATAAAATTGCCTTACAATAGATTACCAGGTTTTGGAAAAGTACAAAGAAACGATATTGTGGTATTTAATCACCCAGTGGGAGATACAGCAGTATTTGGAAGATTACCAGGTTCTGTAGGAGCTGGAGGAGAAATTCAAGGGCATAATTATTATGAATTTGTAAGAAACAATGCTTATACCATTGCAAAGAAACAAGGAGCAAACGACAAGCAGTTTATACAATTTATTAGCCGATTTGAATCGGAGGCAAGAGATAGAATTTTGAACCAAAACAAGCTTTGGACAAGTGATGAGTACGGTAGGTCAATAGAAATGGAAACGAAAGGTTATACACATAGACCAATAGACAAAAAGGAAAATTACGTAAAAAGATGTGTTGCTATTCCTGGTGATACTTTACAATTGATAGATGGGCAATTGTACATTGATAGCAAGGAAAATAACGTAGGGATTCATGTGAATCATTTTTATGAAGTTCATTTTAATCAAGTTCCATTATTCGAAACATTTGTAAAGTGGAAAGATAAATATGATTTTAACCTTCAACAATACAATGATTTAATTTTCCAGAAAGATGCAAATGGAAGAGTAGTTGCGAAAGTGGGTTATATGAATATGAGTCCAGAGGTGAAAGAAGATTTGACCAAAGAGCTTAACGCAGGAACTTATGGAACATTAAGAATAGATACTATTTTTGTAAGAAACTCTGCAAAAGTGGGAAGTTATGCTTCAAGAATATCTAGTTATATTGATTTCTATCCAAACAGCCCAAATAAAGAATTTAATTGGAATGCTGATAATTATGGTCCACTTTGGATGCCAAAGGAAGGTGCAACTATTCCATTGAATGAAGATAATTGGATTAAATATGAAAGGTGTATCACGGCATATGAAGGAAATACTGCAGAAAAAAGAGCAGATGGTTTCTATATCAATGGAGTGAAATCGGAAACTTATACATTTAAACAAAATTACTATTTCATGATTGGTGATAACCGTCACAATTCAGCAGATTCACGTATGTGGGGATTTGTACCAGAAGATCATGTAGTAGGTAAAGCATTGGTTATTTGGATGAGTAAAGATTTGGAAAGAGGGTGGTTCTCTGGAGGAGTGAGATGGGAAAGAATCTTTAAAACATTATAATAATGGCAAGAACAACCGAGTCGGATTCTAATTATAATCATCTGGAAGAAATGAGTGTAACTGAATTGTTGACTAACATCAACAAAGAAGATAGCTCTGTACCCAAAGCGATAGAGAAATCTATTCTAGAAATTGAAAAATTAATTTCTGCTATTGTACCAAAAATGGAACAAGGGGGTAGGCTTTTTTACATGGGAGCAGGAACAAGTGGAAGACTAGGAGTGGTAGATGCAAGTGAGTGTCCGCCTACATTTGGAGTGCCTCACGATAGAGTTGTAGGAATTATAGCAGGTGGAGATTCTGCGATAAGAAAAGCAGTAGAATTTGCAGAAGACGATACCGAACAAGGTTGGAAAGACTTGCAAGAATACAAGATAAATGAAATGGATACTGTGATTGGAATTGCAGCATCTGGAAGTACACCCTATGTTATTGGAGCGCTAGAAAAGTGCAATGAAAATGGAATAAATACGGGATGTATTGTCTGTAATAACAAGAGCAAAATTGCTGCAGTAGCTAAGTTTCCAATAGAAGTAGAAGTAGGGCCAGAGTTTGTGACGGGAAGTACGAGAATGAAATCGGGAACGGCTCAAAAATTGGTTTTGAATATGATTTCTACCTCAGTTATGATAAAACTGGGGAAAGTGAAAGGAAACAAAATGGTGGACATGCAATTAAGTAACGATAAGCTGGTAGACAGAGGAACTCGTATGGTGATGCAACAAACAGAGTTGGATTACGAATCGGCAAATGTTTTGTTATTGAGTGAAGGAAGTGTGAGGAAAGCTGTAATTAAGCACGAATCAAACAAATAATTTTATTGAAATGAAAGTAATACTACCCGTAGTTTTTTTAGGAAATATTGAATATTATACTTTGTTGAATAAGGCAGAGGAAGTTTATTTTGATTTACATGGGCATTACCTCAAACAGAATTTTAGGAATAGGGCAGAAATGTATGGAGCTAACGGAAAATTAAATTTAATAATTCCTGTTGTAAAACATCCAAATCATACTGCTTTGGGAGATATTAAAATTTCTTATGATCATAGTTGGCAAAGACATCAATGGAAATCCATTGCGTCTTCCTATCGTTCATCTCCTTATTTTGAGTTTTATGAAGATGAATTTGAACCTATTTTTATGCATAAATACGATACTTTGGTAGAGTTTAATTTGGCGTTACAAAACAAAGTGTTGGATGCATTGGGAATTAAAATAAATGCTACATTTAGTAAAGAGCATGTAGCAGAAATAGAAGGTTTTGAAAACTACAGAGGTCATTTTACGCCAAAACAGAAATCATTGGATTTTCCAAAAGAACCATATAATCAGGTTTTTGAGGCTAAATGTGGGTTTATTCCAAATCTATTTATTTTCGATTTGTTGTTTAATGAAGGGCCTAATGCAATTAGTTTTCTTTAGTAAGAAAATCATTATAAGATTAAAAAAAAGGGTGATATATTTAATAAATATATCACCCTTTTTTTCTGAAAGAAATAATCTCTTAACTAATATCCCTTTTGAAAAATAACATTCTTGCTAAGAAGATAAACAAAGCAGAATAGATTATTGTTATTATTGCTGCAGACCAATTCATTGAGTCAGGTGAAGATATTCCCGAAAGTAACTCTATAAGGTTTGGATAAGGCAATACATCCATAAAAGCGTTTGTAGGTAAGTAATCCTTTACAAATCCAAAATCATTGACGTCCAAAATAATTTCTCCAATTTTTTCTGAAAGAAATAATCCGAAGAATATAAGGATTGCAAGAATTCCTCTTTTTGCGAGAAACCCGATTAAAAATGCCAAAGAAAAAGCTCCTAAGTTTTGAAGGAAGAATCGTACAACATTAAACATCCCATCTGTAATAACTCCAAAATCTTTGGTTTCTATTTCAGTTTCTGCTCCATTAAATGTTTTTAAGAAAGTTTGAATCATACCTGCATCTTTTGGTTCAAATGTTGAGAAAATTAGTCCTCCTATTAATCCAATAATAAATACATATATTGTTGCCAACGAAAGAATTGATAACATCAGGTAAATTTTACCTTTTAAGTATTCTGTCCTAGTTTGTCCGTCTATAATATTTTGCCTTACGGTTCTAAAATTATATTCATTTGTAATGTGATAGATTAAAATAAAGGACAGTAAGAAAAAACAAAACCAACTAGAAATAAAACTCACAGAGTACCATGCCGCTTCGAAGTTTGTGGGCATAAATGGATAAAATCTCTCTGTGCCAATTGGTACGCTCCAGTATATTGGGAATAGAATCGCTATCATTGGTAAAAAAACCAAAAACATGATACTAAATACTTTGAAGGATTTATTCCCTACTATTTTTTTATATTCTATTTGTAATAATTTCATGTTGTTAGTTTTTTACAATTTCTAAAAATTCATCTTCCAAGGAAGTCTTCAATTCATTAAGCTCGGACAATACAATGCCTTGTGAGAACAAGAACTGATTAATTTCGCTTCCGTTTACTTTGTTGTTAAAAGTGATTTTTAGTTTTCCTTCGCTTTCTTCTATTTTAGAAAAATCTGGATGTTGGTTTATTTTCAATTTCAACTCTTCGTTATTACTAGAGTTAATCATAAATTGATTTTTAGAACTTAGAATTTCTTCAATAGATCCTTGTTTCAATAATTTTCCGTGTTTAAGAATAGCATAATGAGTACACATTTTTTGTATTTCGTCCAAAATGTGACTTGAAATAATGATTGTCTTTCCTTCTTTTGCAATAGAGATGATTAATTCTCTCATCTGTCTTATTCCTTCGGGGTCTAAGCCATTTGTAGGTTCATCCAATACCAATACTTCGGGATCAGATAAAAGTGCCGCAGCCAAGGCTAATCTCTGTTTCATACCTAAAGAATAGGAGCTAAAAGCGGAGTCCCTTCTAGTAAATAAATCTACTCTTGTAAGTACTTCGTTAATTCTTGCTTTATCCACTCCTTTTATCATACTTGTGATTTCAAGGTTTTTGTATCCTGATAATTCCGGATAAAAAATAGGGTGCTCTAAAATGGAACCAATTTTTTTACGATTATTAGTTTCTTGTGGGTCTCCATACCAAGAAAAACTTCCACTTGTAGGATTTAGTACATTCAGTACCATACCTAGTGTTGTTGTTTTTCCACTCCCATTAGGACCTAGTATTCCAAATACGTTTCCTTTTTCTACAGTTAGAGAAAGATTATTTACAGCTGTAAATTTCCCAAATTTCTTAGTGAGATTTTTTATTTCTAGTACTACGCTCATATTCCTTTGTTTTTATAAATATAGAGATAAGCGTTTTATAATTGGTTTTAAAAATTATAAATGGTAAAGAATGAAGGTGAATGGTGGTTATTTTAATTTAATCTATCCAAATATACCCAATGACCATTTTCTTTTTCAAAAGTAGAATGTTCTTGTATTGTATCTATTTTTCCATTTTCCATGAAATAAGCAGTAAATTCAACTGTACCCTCGTTCTCATTTTGAGTTCCTTTTGTAGATTTTTGTATTTCTAACTTAATCCATTGCACAGATTTTGCCCATTTTTCAGTTTTTTTATAAGAATTTGGGCGAGTAGAGGAATGGTGACTTAGGTATAAATAATCTCCATTAGCTTTTGCAAAAGCACTATAGCGTGAACGCATTAATTCCTCAGCCGTAGATGCCTTGCTAATATCCTGATGGATTATCTCGCAACAATTTTCGTAAGTTTTAGAATTACCACAAGGACATAATTGATTATTCATAAATAGTTGTATTCTGTTTTTGTAGTTCTTAAAAAAAAATATTACTTCATCTCGATTACCCAAATCCCTCTAAGTTCATTTGTTCTATATCCAGTAGCTTTATCGGCAGGATATAGTTTGTTTAATTTGGTCAATGTAGAGTTGGTAATTTCAGTCTTTGTATCTCCATGACATTGTAAACATAATGCGTTGGTTAAAATAGGGTAGTAACCTATGTTTTTGTTATTAAAACTCAGTAAGCTTGGCTTTAATTCATCACCATTTGCTAAAGCAAGTTTCGCTTTTTCAATGTACTCTAGTTCACTTTTATTGGCGAAATTATTAGGGTTTCTATTTTTATCAGATACTCTTTTTATAAAAACACCCAATTCATTAGACATGCTATCTGTTATAGGAATTGCTTGTGTAGAACAAAACGACAAAGCTCCTTCGGTTCCTTTAGTGCTAATTGCACTTACGAGATTTTTACCCAGAGCAGCTTTTGTTTTTAGGGCTATTTGTTTCCCTTTTTCAATAAGTGTCATTTTAGCTTTATAATCGCTTTGTTCTGGGGTAGGTTTTTCCGCAGAATTACAAGAGAACATAAGGAAAGTAAATCCTATAATAATTAATTTATTACTCAACATATATCTAGTTTTTATAAAACTAAGGTATGAGATTATACTCTACTAGTGGGTTACAATTGTTACACTATTTTATTTCTATAAGTCCATTTAATAATTTATCGCATTCCTTTTCGTATCCTTTAATCAGATTTTGCGAAGTGTAAGTAACAAATTGTACAGTTCCGTTTTCATTGGAATAGTAATAACCGTAATACGAAAATTTAATTCCTTGCATAGTTCCGTTCAATTGCATCATTAAAACGTTTATTCCATTCACAGTTCTGTATTCTTCTTTTACCAATTTCAAATCAGGTGCAGAAGCTCTAGCAGTTTCTATGGCTATATTTTTCAATGCTTCTAAAGGTATTTCTACTTTTTCAGATATTATCATTCCATACAAATCTCCATCTTTCAACATTAATTCATATTCTGCTTCGGGATTAGCCTTGGCTTTTTGAAACGTCCAAACTTTTGGATTTATATAGAATCCAATATTAAATTTTGAACTTTTTAATAAAAAGGAAGATTTATCATCTTTTTTAAATGCTTTTGGATTAATTGGTATTTCAGATTTTTCTACTTCATCAGGATTCAAATAACTCCACGTTCCATCATCAAATAAAATAACTTCTTCTCCATTTTCTGTTATTGCTTTTTCTTGCGAAAACGAAATAACAAATGAGGAAAGACAGAATAGGAGTAGGGTAATATTTTTCATAATAGTTTTTTTGTATTCTCAAATATATAAAAATCAATTGTTTTATAATGAGTTAGGAAGATATAATAAAGAATAGGACAAAAAAAAAGAGAAACTTTCCTAAGAAAATTTCTCTTTTTTTGTGACCCTGTAGGGATTCGAACCCCAAATCTCCTCGGCCGTAACGAGGTGCAGTATCCAGTTATGCTACAGGGCCAATCCTTAATTAGGTTGCAAATATAATATTCTACCAATTAGAATCTATTATTTTGATGAATTTAATTCACCTGATGCTTCCATTTCTATTAATTTTTCTTGAATATCTGCAATTCTAGTATCATTACTTGGGTGAGTACTCATAAATTCAGGAGTAGAACTTCCTCCACTAGCTTCTTTCATTTTTGTCCAGAAAGTAACTGCAGAATAAGGATCGTACCCAGCTTTATTCATAAATATCAATCCCATTTCATCTGATTCAGATTCATGTTTTCTTCCAAACTTCAACATTCCTAATTGTCCACCTACACCAATACTTTGTAATAAAATAGCACTTCCTAATCCTCCAGTAGTATCACTTACTGCTAATTGCGCAGCAGATGTAACTCCTTGTAGAGCGGCAGCTTGCGACATTCTTTCATTTCCATGTCCAGCAACAGCATGAGCAATTTCATGCCCCATAATTACTGCAATTTCATCATCATTAGCTGTAATGTCTAATATACCTGTGTAAAATACAATCCTTCCTCCTGGCATACACCAAGCGTTTACAGTAGGATCATCTACCGTATTGTATTGCCATTCAAATCCTTCAATTAATTCTGGATGACCAATTTCGTTCATGTAACTAGTAACAGCTGCTGCCATTTTTTTTCCAATTTCTGTAACTTTGGCTGCTCTTGGATCTGTTTGTGGCAATACATTAGCTTGATTCTCTGTCATGAAATCTCCATAAGCAGTAGCACTCATACCAATCATTTGACTTTCAGGAAAAAACCTTACTTGTCTTCTTCCAGTAATAGGATTTTTTTTACAAGCAACTAGGGTAGAAGCTATAATTAATCCTGTTATTATTATTTTTTTCATCTTTTTATTTTTTAAATTTTTGTTATTTCCGCAGAAAGTCCTTTATCTAATAAAGCAGAACATATTGGTTTTAGTTTTTCAATATTCCCAGTTTTTACCATACATTTTCCATTGTAATGTACAATATGTGCACATTGCTCTGCTTGTATGGGTGAATGTTTGCAGTATTTAACCAAAGAATTTATTACATGATCAAACGAATTTACATCATCATTAAATAGAACAATGTTGTGGTTCTCAAGAATAGAATCTAAGGATAAAGTTTCCTTCTTTTCTTTTACAATTTCTTTTATCATATCTCTTTAAAAATAGCTTTATATTTTGTTACAAATTTATTAAAAATATTACACATTTGAGTTAATTTGTTGTTATAACAAGGTAAAACAGACAGTAATTAATACTTCAGTTTCCTGATTTATTAAATAGAATTTTCACGTGTAATAAACTCAATATGGAATGAGTATTCTTAATACTGTTCCTTATCATTAGGGAAATCAACCGAACGAACATCAGTAATGTAGTTAGAAATAGAATCTTTTATTTGCTCGTAAAGGTTATTGTATTTTCTTAAGAATCGAGGTTTAAATTCGTTATTAATTCCAAGCATATCATGTAATACAAGGACTTGCCCATCTACTCCTGATCCTGCACCAATTCCAATTACAGGAATGGTAACTTCTTTGGCAACTCTTGTAGCCAATTCTGCAGGAATTTTTTCTAATACCAATGCAAAACAACCTTTTTCCTCAAGTAATTTAGCGTCTTCTATTAATTTATTCGCTTCTTCTTCCTCTTTTGCTCTTACTGTGTAAGTACCAAATTTATATATGGATTGTGGTGTTAATCCTAAATGTCCCATAACAGGAATTCCAGCAGATAATATCCTAGATATTGATTCTATAACTTCAGATCCTCCTTCTAACTTAACAGAATGAGCTCCTGATTCTTTCATTATTCTAATTGCAGAATCTAACGCACTTCTAGAGTTTCCTTGGTAAGAACCAAAAGGTAAATCTACAACAACCAAAGCTCTGTCTACAGCTCTAATTACTGAAGATGCGTGATATATCATTTGGTCTAAGGTAATTGGCAAAGTTGTTTCGTGACCTGCCATCACATTTGAGGCAGAATCTCCCACTAAGATTACATCAATCCCTGCATCATCTACAATCGTGGCAAGCGAATAATCGTAAGCTGTAAGCATAGAGATTTTTTCTCCTTTTGCTTTCATTTCTTGCAAAACGTGCGTAGTTACCTTCTTTACTTTTTTATGTATTGACATTGTTTTATGTTTTGGAACAAGAAAGGTAATTCTTTTTAATGAAATTGGAAAAAAAAGACATTAAAAAACCCTTTTCAATATAGATAAAGAAAAGGGTAGTAGGTTAAACTTTTGAGAAAACAACTAATGGTTTAATTTATACCTATTATTATCTTAGGTAAATATTAATAGAAATTTTTACAGTAGAATCTTAGACTTCATCAAACTACAGTTTTTTTTATTAAGGAAAATTTTTAAATGAAAAAAAGCCTAAGTTTCTTTAAGAAACTTAGGCTTTTAGGAATTAGTGTTAGTGCTGTTAATTGATGATAACCTTTTTAGTTGTACTTAGGTTGTTGGCACTAATTTTTACTGTGTACACTCCACTAGAGTATTTAGTTAAATCAATAGAACTTTGTTTTTCTGATATTGAATTGGAGAAAATTAACCTTCCATAAATATCAAATACTTGTACTTCTGCAAGGTTGATTGAAGCGTTATCTATATTAATTTTGAATTCTCCATTGTTTGGATTAGGATAAATAGAGATTGAGTTATTTAGTTCGTCTTCTTCTAAACTTACATATTCATCAATACCAAAATCATCTATCGCTATATCCGACAGATAATTAGTTCCAGTTCGTCCATTAATTCTTACTTTGATTGTTTTGTTAAAATAAGCGGTTAACTGAACTGTAGCTTTTAACCATTGATTTCCTTTGTTACCAGAAATTTCTAATTGGTCATTGTGCCATATTGTTCCATCAAAAATATCTACCGATAATGAATCCACATTTACACCATACATGTGGTACCAAAAGGTTAAGGCAGCATCATTTCTATCTATTAAAATACAAGGAGAGGTAAAGGATGCCGTTTTTTGACTACAAACTCCAGAAGCCTCTATGTAAATATATCGAGAAGAACCACTCGTGTGATCTCCTGAAGGTCCTGTTCCACTAGATATCGTAGATCCTGAATTTACTCTCCAGTCAATATCATCTTCTTCATTATTTATGTAATTCTTAAATCCATTTCTTAAATCACAAGTTACAGCTTCACAATCGTTATCTGTAGAACAGTTATTGAAAGAGTTGAAGTTTTCTATGAATGGAATAGATTGAACATTTGTATGCTCATAATCAAATGAGATTGTATCGTTATATATAAATACATCTCCAGGCAATTCTGTCCATATTTTTATAGGATAAGTTCCTGCTGTAGAGAAATTGTAAGGAGTAGGAAATATATAAGTAAAAGTTGAAGCAGGAGCAAGAGCAGTGTTTACAATCCCAGAAACAACAGTTCCTCCATTTATTTGATATTTTATAGGGATATTAGAAATTAGACTATTTCCGTTATTATAAACCTCTACAATAATGTTTTCATTTCCAGAAATACAAGCTTGATTGTTTGGAGAAACCAATGAAGTAACACTAACATCTGTTGGTAAACTACAGTTTAATAATCCCCCTGGATAGTATTCTGCAATTTGCCTTCTTCCTATATTTCCATCTTTACTGGTTGTAATAGCGGATACCGAGAACCATTGATCGGATCTTACATTGGTTAATGGAATTTGAAAAGTTGTATCAGTGGTTCTTCCTACAGAATCCATGTATTTGTTACCTAATAGAAATACTTGATATTCTCCAGCTCCCGAAACAGGGCTCCAAACCACTTCCATATAAGATGGGCAAACTTTTGTAACTGTTAAATTTGTTGGTAAATCTATAATTGTAAATGTATGATCAGAAATGTCAGATATTGTTCCTCGTTCAATTTTCACTAATGCATTTCCAGATACGGTATTTGGTACAACCCAGTCTCTATATCTTGCAGTAGCTGCTGAAGTGCCAATTGTACTCCAAGTAGTTCCGTTATTTAATGAATAAGAAAGTGTAAATGTTCCTGAATTTCCATAAGCATCCCAAAAAATTCTTTCTGTTTCTCCTGGCACAAATCCTTCTCCTCCCGAAGGATTAACAAGAGTTAATTCATCATAAATAAATTCATACGTCACAAAATATTTTTGAGGTCCTTGTGGAATTGAAGTTCCATTTACTTTTAATGTATATGTTCCAGAAGCTGGGTTTACAATAGAAACCTGCTCTACATTATTTATAGAATCGACCCCCTTTGCGGCAGGTAAATTCAATGATGTAGCTCTTTGAGTAGTAGTTGTATCATCTTCTCCAGCATCTAATACCCAAGGAAGGAAGCTAGTTGCTCCTAATTCCATTTCTATATCTAAGTTATTTACCAATGCTCTTGTTGCAGATGTACTTCCTTCGTAATCGTGCCAATACACCATTACTTTTACTTCCTTTACATTGTTTGGAATTACAATTGAATGAGAATTGTTTCCTCCGTTAGAAATAGAAGATGAGAAATATCTATTAGTTTCAATTGCATTTATAGCTCTCAATGCATGAACTCGTCCCCAACCAAATCTAAAATCTGGCCCTACATTTCCAAAATCTTCGGCTGTATTAAGTATAATAGCTTTCATCAAACCAGATTCTGGTCTTGTTCCATTCAAAACCTGATATGCATTATACATTTGTGCCATTACACCAGATATACTTGGACAAGCAGCAGAAGTTCCACTTCCTCTAGCGTAAGTATTATTTGGAGCTGTAGAGAAATTTCCATTTCCGTGAGCCGCAATATCAGGTTTTATTCTTCCATCATCAGCAGGACCTCTACTACTAGAGTTTGCTAAAGTCATGTTGTTTTCTAGATTGGCAGTAGCAATCACATTTTTACCTTGTTTATGTCCTCCAGTTATATTTCCCCATTGATTTCCTGCACCATAACCACAATCAGAATTATTGGAGTTACCAGCAGAGAATACTTGAATCATTGTAGGATTTTGTCTTATTTCTTGATCTACTAATCTCGCAAGAGTAGTATATCCTGCATTACATCCATTAGAATAAGAAGAAGAAAAAATTACAGCAGAATCATTGGTATGGAACGATACCGTATTAGGCAAGCTAGAACTATATTGCTGAATAATAATATCACTACCAGGAGCCATTCCTCCCATAGTAGGGTCTAGATTTCCACTTCCTGCAATAATTCCTGCAGTCATATCTCCGTGTGTCCCTAAATCTAAAGTTACATTTGGTTGAGTCATTCTTCCTTTAAAATCAATATGAGGACCAACAATTCCATCATCATTATCAACAACCACAACACCTGTACCATCATATTTTTTACCTCCATTGTATCTTGTTAAAACCATAGAAGACCTGTGCATGTTTCTAGATAATTCATGCTCCGGTTTACCTGGTTCAGGAGTTAAATCTATTAATCTAATAAAGTCATACTTTAATAAAGAGTATAAATCATCAGGGTTTATTGTTACCAATACTTTGTTACCTGTTGCATTTTTAGAATTATAATGAATAATTTCTTCTCCTAATTTTTCTACACAAGAATTGAAATTTAAATCATCATAAAAAGAAAGGTAAACAACCACATTGTCTTCCTCCATAGCCCATTCTGGGTAAGGTAAATTTGTAGCCCAATCTGTAATTCTATCTTCGTTTTTTATTTCAATTACACTTTTAATGTCAAAAGAAAGCAATAAAGTTTTATTGAAATCTTTAGGAAATGAAACTAAGTAAGTGTTAAGCGGGATGTATTCTATAAATTTCATTCCAGCACTAATCATTTGTTCTTTAGTTTCTTGCGAAGGGATATTGTTGAACTGAACAAACTTGTAATACTTGTTTTGAATTATTGTTTCCTTCTCATCTGAATTTATGTATTCATTTATATTGGTTTTAAAAAATTGAGTTCCAGATTTAAGATGAATAGGTAAATTGTTGCTAGACTGTGAGTAAGAGAGCAATCCTGAAAATAAGATGGCTATTAATAATAAGTTTTTTTTCATGGTTGGTTATTTATATTCCTTCTAAATTAGTAAAATTGAAACTGAGGTGCAATTAAAATATAGTATAGAAAATAAAATGGCTTGGTTTATAGCAAGTACAGGGGAGAAATGACTTTTGAAATAAAAAATAACTGATATTTATCAGATTTGAATACAATATATATTCTAATTCCTTAATTTTGTTCAGAATTTTTTAGAAAACAACAATGATAGAAACAGACATACTTATAATAGGAGCAGGACCAACAGGACTTTTTACAGTTTTTGAAGCTGGATTACTAAAGCTTAAATGCCATTTGATAGATTCACTTCCTCAAGCTGGAGGACAATGTTCTGAGATTTATCCGAAAAAGCCTATATATGATATTCCTGCTTATCCAGAAATTCTTGCAGGAGATTTAACAGATAGATTAATGGAACAAATTGCTCCATTCAAACCTGGTTTTACTTTGGGAGAATCTGCTGTTACAGTAGATAAGCAAGATGATGGAAGTTTTATTGTAACAACAAATAGAGGAACAAAGCACAAAGCACCAATTGTGGCAATTGCAGGAGGATTGGGGGTGTTTGAACCAAGAAAACCACCAGTAGAAAACTTATCTAATTACGAAGATAAAGGAGTAGAGTACATTATTAAAGATCCTGAATTTTATAGAGGAAAAGATGTAGTTATTTCTGGAGGAGGAGATTCTGCACTAGATTGGGCATATTTCTTGGCAAATGGAGTTGCAAACAAAGTTTCGTTAGTACACAGAAGAAATTCTTTTAGAGGTCATTTAGATTCAGTACAAAAAGTAATGGACATGGCTGATAGTGGAAAATTAAATTTAATTACTGAAGCAGAAGTTGTTGGAATTAATGGAGACGATAACTTGAAAGAAGTTGTAATTAAACATAAAACTCAAGGAGAGATTATTCTTCCTACTGATCACTGGGTTCCTTTGTTTGGATTATCTCCAAAATTGGGTCCTATTGCTGATTGGGGATTAAATATATCTAAAAACTCTATCGAGGTAGATACTTTTGATTACAGTACAAATATTGAAGGAATTTACGCTATAGGAGATGTAAATACATATCCTGGAAAATTAAAACTTATTCTTTGTGGATTTCATGAAGCTACGCTTATGGTTCAGTCTGCGTTTGCAAGAATTCACCCTGATAAAAAGAATGTATTGAAATATACTACTGTGAATGGGGTAAGTGGATTTTAATTGGTGCAATAATTGCTAAGTTTTAAAAAACGAATACAAGAATGGATAATATTATAACTGTAACAGTAATAGATAGAGAAGGAGTGGCTCATGAATTGGAAGCTCCTACGGATATGAATATGAATATGATGGAAGTTTGTAAATCTTACGAACTGCCAGTAGAAGGTACCTGTGGCGGAATGGCAATGTGTGCTTCTTGTCATATGTATGTTGAGTCTGATACTGTATTGCCAGAAAAACAAGATGCTGAAGAAGACATGCTTGATGAAGCATTCTTTGTAGATGACGAAAAAAGCAGATTAGGTTGTCAGCTTCATATTACTCCAGAATTGAATAATTTGGTGGTTAAACTTGCTCCTGTAGGTGAATAATTAGATTCTAATTTCTTACATTCGTTTTATGAATTATAGGAGATTAGATTATTATATTTTTTATACTTTGCTGTTGATATCGGCAGCAATGCTTATTTTTGTATCTCTTTTTTCTGAGGTTCATTACGAAGGTTCCGAATCTATTTATCATTATTTTCATTCCGCAGCAATTTTAGAACATCCAGAAGTTGCACTTAATCATTGGGGAAAACCATTGTTTATTGCACTTTCTGCTCCATTCACTTATTTTGGTGAAAAAGGAGTTATGGTTTTCAATAGTTTGGTAATGCTGCTTTCGGCTTTATATTCTTTTAAATTAGGAAGGCAATTAGGCTTCAAATTTGCATTTCCATTGGTAATTTTTGTTCTATTTACACCTGTATATTATAGGTTTTCTCAATCTTGTCTTACAGAGCCTTTATTTGGTTTAGTAGCTATTTCTTCGGCTTATTTCTTTTTAAGAGAAAGGTATATATTAGCTTCCATTCTTATTTCATTTATCATTTATTCAAGGTCCGAAGGAATGTTGTTTATTCCTATTTATGCATTTGCCTTAATCTTGCGTAAACAATACAAAACAATACCGTTTCTACTTACGGGATTCTTATTTTATTCGTTTGTAGGTTTATTTATAGGCAAAGGATTTCTTTGGTATTATTACGATTACCCATATAGTTCAGTTTATGCTCCCTACGGAAAAGGTCCTTTTTGGCATTGGTTTACAAACCAAAAGCATATAACAGGAACTCCTTTTTCCTTGTATATTCTATTTTCATTTTTCGTTTTGTTACTTAGCACTTTATTTAATTTGAAAACCTTGTTTAGCAAGAAAAACACGGTTCTTATTACATTAATATCTGTGCCGGCAGTGATTTATATCTTTGGTCATTCTTATTTATGGTACAAAGGTTTAAGTGCTTCTATAGGGTTATTTAGGATAGTAGGAGGGGTTATTCCTTTACTGGCAATCATTGCTATGTTTGGATTGGATAAAATAGTAAAACTATTAGCTAATGGCAGTAAAGGGGATTACATAGCACTTGTATTTCTTGCAATTGTATGTTTTGTTATGATAGATTTTACATTTAGAGATAAAAAATCTATTATTTTGGAACAACCAAATGAATTAGAAAAAACAATATTGAAATCAATAGAGTGGTTGGATGAAAATGGCTATAGCGATAGAAAAATGTTTGTGTTTCAAGCTCATTATATTTTGCATTACGGAGGAGATCATTTTAATAAATACAACTCTAGAGTAAGGGAAGGAGTAGATAATAGGAAACATCCTCACGATCAATTAGATGTTCCCGATTTATTAATTTACGATAGTAAAGTATCGCCTTTGGAGGGAGGACTTTATTTAGAAAATATTGATACTACTTATATGAAATCTCGAAAGATTTTTGTTCCAGAACACGAATTTGATGTATACGGTGGAGGTAAATATTTTATTCAAATATTTGAAAGGGTTCATTAAAAATTTCCCAAAGCTTTTCTGTTGAACACCAAGAAATTGAAATTGAATAAAAACGACCATTTTTCTTGTCTGTAATCCATGTAATTACTAGTGAAACTAACAGGGCCTAGCGGACTGTTGAGTACAATAATTGCAGAAGCCATGTAGTGATTTTCTGTATTCCTTAGATTAGAAGAATAACCTGCAGTCTTGTTGTAATCCAAGATGTTTTTGTAAGGTAAAAAAGCATACCCCTCTAGTCTCACATCCAAAGATTTATATATATTGAATACATTTTTAACCCCAAATGCACTGTAGGTGTGCGCAGAAAGAGGAGGGTTAAATTGGGTTTGAGTTTCTGGAATTGGAGAGAACTGTGGAGCAATTAAAATACTAGCCGTATAATTATTAAAAAAATCTTGTGTAGAATGTACTCCTGTTGCTTGAAGTCCTAAACTGTATCTGTCAGAAATTTTAAAGTATTTTTCTATATCTACACTTAATGTAAACCATTGATGTGTAAATCTATCTATCGTATCAAATGCTAAAACAGAAGTAGATCCAGGATTATTAATTTCTACACCATTTATATAACTACCTTTCAGTTTTATTTTACTTCCTTCTTTAGAAAAATAGAAATTATCTAGGCTATTTCTTTCAAAAGTAAGGCTCACATGATCCAAATAGAATTGGGTTATATCTACTGTATCGGTAGAGATAAATTGATCTGTTTGGTAATAATCGTTTTCTAGTAAACCATTGTTGTAGTTCAATTCTATTTTTCCTTTATTGCTAGAAGGAAACCCGAAAGTAACACCCCAAAATGATTCATTCTTTATAAGGTAAGAAGGTTTTGTGTCTTCAAAAAAGGTTGAGAAGCTACGGTAATAATCCCATCTATTATACGTTACATGGGGTTCTATATAAAAAGGAAAATCAAAAGGAAAATCTATTCTTGGCGCAATATCAATAGAGTTATAAAATCGACCGAAATAGAAATTGGATGCTGCAGTAAGAGAAACATATTTATTTATGTTTTTATAATCCAATCCAATGTATCCAGTGTTCGTAGACTTGGAAGTGAAACTTCCTCCAACACGTAAATCAAATTCAGGATTTTTCTTCACCTTGATGGTTAATGAATATGTGCTATCGTTATCAAGTTTGGTAAGCACAGGAAACATAAATTCTATTTTATCATCTGTGATTAATCTAAAAAAACGTTTTCTTAACAAAGGCAGAGAAGTGTTTTTTCCTTTATCCATAAGAGAAGAAGTAATGTATTCTACTTCTCTTTTTTTTACTCCAACTACTTCAATTCTAGAAATAATTATTTCTTCTTGCGCTCTTTTCATAAAAGAAAGCCTTCTTGCTTTTATTTCATCACTATCTGTTCTTCTAGATACCATTTCTTTTATCGAATCCATGTTTTTCATGGTTTCTTTATATCCATTTTGAATAGCTATAGCTGTTTTATCAAAATCGAAAGTTCCAACCTCATCAACAGGTGGATTAATAATCATACTGTTAGAACAATTTATTTCGAAATTAGATTTTGACTGAATCATACTTCTTACTTGAGAAATAAGGTCGTAATCTTTTGGCGTTCTTCTAGGTTGAGTTACCGAGCTACCTATGATTACATCAGGCATAAAATCATTATACATAACATCTGCAGGGAAATTATTGTATAATCCTCCGTCTACCAATAATTTTCCATCCAAAGTAAGAGGTGGAATATAAAATGGAAAAGTCATTGAGGCTCTTACCGTTTGAGATAAGTTTCCACTTTTGAACACAACTTCTTTGTTGGCATCTATATCAGATGCAACACATCTAAAAGGGACGAATAAACTATCAAAATTATAATCGGCATAACTAGAGGGGATTGTAAATTTTTCTATCATGAAAAAATCAATCAAAGAAGGGTCAGTTATATTTAAAGGAATAGAGGTGTTGAGTTGTTTTAAATCTTGGTTAAAACTAAACTTTACAATACTTGCGTTTTGAGGTCTTTGTTTAAAAAAATAGATATATTCTTTATCTATTTGTCCGTTTGCAATTTTATAAAAATCAGGAGAAGCTGCCATTTCTTTAATTTGTGCAGGAGTGTATCCTATAGAATATAATCCTCCTACCAATGCTCCAGCAGAAGTACCTGTAATGTAATCGATAGGGATATTATTCTCTTCCAAAGCCATTAACACACCAATATGGGCCATTCCAGAAGCACCACCACCACTAAGAACAATTCCCACTTTTTGGGAATAACTATTCCGAACAGCCAAAATTACTCCAATAAGAATGAGGTATTTATAAATTTTAGTGTTCATTGTAATAGTTTTTTTTATTCCTTGAAACTCTTCAAATTTAAGGATTAAATAATGTAAATTGGCTTTGAGGCTAACGAATTTTATTGATTTTTATTTTAATGGTAAGTTTTAGTTTCAAATGGATAGATTTTGTATTATTTTTAACCTTCAAAAAATAACAAACATGGAAAGAGACACAACAATATTTAATTTAATAGAAGAGGAGAAACACAGGCAATTGAACGGAATAGAACTAATTGCTTCGGAAAACTTTGTGAGTGAGCAAGTAATGCAAGCTATGGGAAGTGTGTTGACTAATAAATATGCAGAAGGATTGCCAGGAAAAAGATACTATGGAGGTTGCGAAGTAGTGGATAAAGTAGAGCAATTGGCTATTGATAGAATTAAAGAATTGTTTGGTGCAACATGGGCAAATGTTCAGCCTCACTCTGGAGCTCAAGCAAATGCAGCAGTAATGTTAGCAGTCTTGAACCCAGGAGATAAAATTTTAGGATTTGATTTATCACACGGAGGACATTTAACTCACGGTTCGCCAGTTAATTTCTCTGGTAAATTATACAAAACTTCATTTTATGGAGTAGAAAAAGAAACAGGAAGAATAGATTACGACAAATTGGAAGCTACAGCAAAAGCAGAGCAGCCAAAACTAATCATATGTGGAGCATCTTCTTACGCTAGAGATTGGGATTATGCTAGATTTAGAGCAATTGCAGATTCTGTAGGAGCTTTATTATTGGCAGATGTTTCTCACCCGTCAGGATTAATTGTTTCTGGATTATTGAACGATCCTATACCTCATTGTCATATTGTGACTACAACTACTCACAAGACCTTAAGAGGACCTAGAGGAGGGGTAATTATGATGGGAACAGATTTTGAAAACCCATTTGGAATTAAAACAATGAAAGGAGTAACAAGAAAAATGTCATCTTTATTAGATTCTGGTGTGTTTCCAGGAACTCAAGGTGGACCATTGGAGCACGTAATTGCTGCAAAAGCAGTAGCTTTTGGAGAAGCTCTTAAACCAGAGTTTAAAGCCTACGGACAGCAAGTAATTAAGAATGCGCAAGCAATGGCTGCTGAGTTTGTAAAAAGAGGGTACGATATTATCTCTGGAGGAACAGATAACCACAGTATGTTAATTGACTTAAGAAGCAAAGATATTACGGGGAAAGAAGCAGAAAATACTTTGGTATTGGCAGATATTACTGTAAACAAAAACATGGTTCCATTTGACGATAAATCACCTTTTGTAACTTCAGGAATTAGAATTGGTACACCTGCAATAACTACTAGAGGATTGGTAGAGGCAGATATGCCAAAGATTGTTGAGTTGATTGATGAAGTATTGATGAACAAAGACAATGAAGAAAAAATAGCAGGAATTAAAGCTAAAGTAAATACTTTGATGGGAGGTAGACCACTTTTTGGGTATTAATACTAACCACTAATTAGATTAAAAAAAAATCCAATTATAATTTATTTATAATTGGATTTTTTTTGTTTTGAATTTTTTATGATAGAATTTTAGTATTGCTGCGGCAAACTAAAATCACTCAGACTGACAATTACATTTATCGTTATGCTGAAATTATTCCAACATCTTTATTCATAGAAATGTTACATGGGAAAATAGCGAGAAATATTCTTGTAGAGATTCTGAATAAAGCACAGAAAGACAGTGTAAAGAGATTAATTAAGTCGTATGAATTACCTCTAGTAAAGTTCTAAATGCACCAAATTTCCCATTATACTTCTTTGCATGCTCTTCTTGCAAAGCTGGAGCAAATTCTGTTTGGTATTTGATGTAAGTAGACATGTCTGGCGCAAAATATTGAATAGAATAAGCCATTCCGCCTTGTTCTTCGGCAAGAATTCTACACACTTTGTTTTCTGTAAAACAACCTGTAGCCATTACTTCTGGGATGTGAACTTCTGTCATCCAAGCCAACCATTCTTTTTGAATAGTAGCATCAATATTTACCGTTACGTTATATAAAATCATGTGTTTAGATTATGATGTTCTCTTTAAATAATTTGATAGCAATGGATAAAAGAATAATTCCAAAAACTTTTCTTAATACAGCCAATCCACTTTTTCCTAATTTTCTTCCAATATAATTGGAACTTCTAAGAATAAAGTAAATAATAATAACATTGATAAGGATACTAAGTAAAATGTTTAGTGATTCATACTCAGCTCTTAATGATATAATTGTAGTCATTGTTCCTGCACCTGCAATAATAGGGAAAGCAATAGGTACAATAGAACCAGAATTGGAACCTTCAGTTTCTTTAAAAAGTGTAATGCCTAGGACCATTTCTATTCCTAAGAAAAATAAGATTAATGAACCTGCTACAGCAAATGAATTTACATCTACACCAAATAAACCTAGTACATTGTCTCCAAAGAATAAGAATAATACCATTATTGCTCCAGCAACCAAAGTGGCTTTTCCAGATTCTATTTTAATACCTTTATCTTTTATATCTAATACTATTGGAATAGAGCCAATTATATCTATAACGGAGAATAAAATAAGTGATACCGAAAGTATTTCTTTAAAGTTTAATACCATGCCTGATTTTTTTTGTTTTTTTAGAAATCGACTGCAAAGGTAGTACATAATTGCAGACAGAATTCTAAGATAAGTTATTTTATTCTTAATAAAAAAAAATCTATTTTATCTTAAAGCCATTTTTTACAAACTGTATAAATTCTGTTCTCGTTTTTTTATCGGTAAATACACTTATAAAAATTGAGCTAATTGTTCTTTCTGTTTTTTCTTCTGGTTCAGATAGGGGTGAAATAGGAGGTAAGCTGCTACTTTTTTTTACTACTGTGTCGGTTTTCACCTCTTGTTTTGGCAATGAATCTGGATTCTCATCTGCTAGTTCATCTGCAATAGCAAAATTCTTTTTAGATGATTTTTGGTAGCCTAGTTTTTCTTGTAGCATTCCTAGGTTATTGTATGAGATAGAATCTTCTGGATCTAGTTTTATTGCAATTTCATAATCTGCAATTCCACCTTTTGTATCGCCCATTCTATCTTTCACAAATGCTCTGCTGGCATAGCGATATGCATAATCAGGATCTAGTTTTACACTAGTATTCATATCTGCCAAAGCTCTACCGTATTGCTCAGTGTTAAGATAACAAACCCCTCTTTCGCTATAGAAAACTGCGTTATTTGGTTCTTCTTCAATCGCTTTATCCAAGAATAAGATTGCCTCAGCTAATTTTCCTGCTTGAATTTTCTCTAAAGATTTTATGTAAAATTTGTTTGTCATAGTTTTACAAAATTAGCCAAAATGTTGTTACTTTTTCAATTTCTTTAAGTTTTTCAATTCATCATCAAAAACAAGATTCTTTTCTATAGTATTTATCATATTTCTTGCTTTGCTCAATGCATGATTAGCATATACAGAATCGTATTTTTCTTGTTCAGAAAGATTCATCAAAAGACCTTCATTAAAATCTTGTTTGTACGGATCTCTAGCCCATTCCAAATATGTATCTCCTGATGGGGTAAGTTCCTTATTCTTTAATAAATAGTTTGTTGTTTCGGTTTCTCTTTTACCCGACATCCCGTGTTCAATTGATTGAATTTTAATAACAAAACTATAATTCTTAAAAGGAAAAGTTAACGAAGCTAAGTATGAAATTCCTACAGGCTCTTGCGATATTTTGAAAATTGTTTTAATCGTTCTGTACGATTCTATTTCTTTGGTATTTACTTCAATCAATCCGCCATTGTGAGCCGATAATTCTTTTCTATAAAATTCTCTCACGACATCAATATCATCCAAATAAGGTAAATCTGGTTTAGAATCAAAAAAGTTGATAGACAAAGCCACTGTTTGTTCTTTATTTATCCATTGTTTAAACTGTTCATCTTCTTTTGCTACTTCCCAATCAAAAGTGGGGAAAGTAATGGAATTGATATTTATTTTTTTGTTTTTTAAGAAGGAGAGCATAGTTGGTTTTCTTGAAGGTTTTTTTTATTGTTTCTCTACAAACTCTTTAAATTGTTTCAGCCATTTTTCTGCTGGTTTCCTGAACATTCCAGGGTTTAGTTTAGAAAACACTTTAGGGATAAATCCCATTCTAGTGTATTCGTATTCATAATGATACCGAGTTTGTTCTTTGGTTAACGGTTCAAACCTGCATTTCATGCTATTATCCATGTGTTTGTGATGAAAAAAAGCTTCAAAGTATTGAGGGAGGTTATTTGTTACAATGGTTTCGGTCAATTCCATTTCTCCTTTGCCTTGTTCAAAATAAATGTTAGAAACAGCACCAACTTCTCCTTTTGTTCCACTCACAAGTTCTTTTCTTAGGAAAGTATCTTGATATTCTTTGGCATAGTCCGCATTTGCAAAGTATTTAACTACTTTGGCTTGTGGTTTGTTTATGTCTATGTGGCCCGATATTATCATTAAAGTTACTTTTTAATACTAACTCCTTCAATTTTATACCTTTTTGGAAGATTTTCAAAGTGTTTTTTCTCAAAAACAAATTCACCTTCAAGACTTTCCTCTAATTTTATTTCATACTTACTAAAAGAAAAGCTCATAGATTTTGAAGAGTAATCCGATTCGTCTGCTCTTTTATTGGTAGAGTTGGAACTTGAATTTTTCACGCTAAACTCTTCGGCCTCCCGACTTAATTTGGCAAATTCCGATTTTTTTTCTGTAGTGTAAGTCGTAGTGTTTTTCTTCTTTTTTACTTTTTCACTGTTTTCAATATACTGTTCTATAATAAGGTAGTTTTTTCCGTTCATTTCAGAGGTTCTAATCCACAAACCTGGTTCAAATGGTAATTTATCTAAAACCGTAATGATAATAGAATCGGACAAGTAAGTAGTTCCGTTTATTTCAAATTTAAATGGACCAACTGTATATTTTCCAGGTGAATTAAAAACAATGTCTTTTGTAAATCCATTGTTGTAATCATTAAAAATACTTTTTACATTATATAAACTAATCCCATTTGTCAATTGGTTCTCAAGCTCTTTCTTTAGGGGATCAATATTAAAAGAAAGTTCTATTTTCTCTCCAGCCCTTGGCGAAGGATTATCTAATTCTAGTTTTATTATATCTCCTGAGAAACTAAGTGTTGAGATAAAAAAAAGAAGGATTATTGTAATATTTTTCATAGTTAGTTTTTTAATGATAAGGTAGAAACCTCTTTTTTAGCCACTTCAAATTCTTCAATAATTTCTTTTACTATTTCTCCTGCAGGCATTATTTTATGAATCAATCCAGAGATTTGTCCTATTTCTAGCTCTCCATTTTCAAGATCTCCTTCAAACATCCCTTTTTTAGCTCTTCCTCTTCCAAGTAATTCTATCAGTTCTTCTTTTTTAGCTCCATTTTCATAAGCTTCGGCTACTTGGTTATAGAATGAGTTTTTTACCAAACGAACAGGTGTAAGTTCTTTCAGTGTAAGTTGAGTATCGCCTTCTTTAGATTCTACTACGGTATTTTTGAAATTGATGTGGGCAGAGGATTCTTCTGATGCTACAAATCTACTTCCTATCTGAACTGCATCTGCACCTAATGTCATAGCTGCAAGCATAGTTCTTCCAGTTCCAATTCCTCCTGCAGCAATCAATGGTATTTTTATAGCTTCTTTTACCATAGGAATTAAGCAAAGTGTGGTCGTTTCATCTCTTCCGTTATGTCCTCCAGCTTCAAATCCTTCGGCAACCACTCCGTCTACACCAGCATCTTGAGCTTTCAAGGCAAATTTTACACTAGATACTACATGAATTACTTTTATTCCGTGATCTTGTAAGTGTTTTGTCCAAGTTTTAGGGTTTCCTGCAGAAGTAAATACGATTGGCACTTCTAGTTCAATTATAGATTCAATGTGTTTGTCGATATCTGGATAAAGCATAGGTAAGTTTACAGCAAAGGGTTTGTCTGTAGCCTTTTTACATTTAATAATGTGTTCTCTTAATATTTCTGGATACATAGATCCAGAACCAATAATTCCCAATCCACCCGCATTGCTCACTGCACTTGCAAGTTCCCAACCACTGCACCAAATCATACCGGCTTGTATAATTGGATATTCAATATTAAATAGTTCTGTTATTTTGCTCATAATTATAATGTTGTAAGTTAAAAAAGTTATTTATCGGTTTTCGTTTTTAAATTTCTCTTTGGTCTTTGCCGAGAATTTTTTCCAGTATTCTTTTTGCAATGCTTTACTCGTTTGAGAGTCATCTTGTGGCATCCAACCCGGAGGAGAGAATAGAATTTTTAGTTTTGTACCTAATCCTTTGGTATTCTTAATGTCGGTAAATAAGGTTTTCCATTCGTGAGTAACCACTTCAATTGGCATATCTAGCTCTTGTTTGGTAGTTAGTCCGTACTCTATTACCTCTTCGCAAGAATCTTCTGCTTGGAAAGTGCCAAATAATTTATCCCAAATGATAAGAATCATCCCCATGTTTTTATCCAAAAAAGGAATATTGGAGGCATGATGAACTCTGTGATGTGAGGGTGTTACTAATATGTGTTCTAATATTCCCATTTTTTTTACAAATTGAGTATGAACCAAGATTCCATAAATTTGTGTTGCAGAATACATAAAGAAAATATCTAGAGGGTGAAAACCTAGCAATGTTATAGGTATAAAATAAAAGAAGCGATATAAAGGTTGAAATACGGATGAACGAAACCCCGTAGTTAAATTAAATTTACTGGATGAGTGATGAGTTACATGAACAGACCAAAACAAACGGGTAACATGATCTACTCTGTGTAACCAATAGAAAGCAAAATCTTCTAAAAAGAATAATGCAACCCAATATACTATAGGATTAGTAAGAGAAGGAAGTACATAGCCTTGAACAGAACTTACTGAAACGAATGGGCTAATAGTGAAGAAATAGAAGAGAATAAATAAGACTAAAGTCCTCAAGAGAATATCTAATCCCATGTTAAGCAACATAAGGTACACATTAGAAATACTATCTTTTAAAGTATAGAACCCTTTTTTACTTCTATTACTCAATAGTATTTCTAATCCTATAAATAGAATGTAGATGGGTGTGCTAATTAATATTAGCAACAATTCCCTAAAATTTTCTGAGTCGAACATATCCTTATATTATACTAAACAAAAATACAATTAGTTTGATTTAATTGCGTCTCTTCAAAATTATTTAGCTTATCCTTATTTAGAATAAATAAAAATAAGTTATATTTGTTGAAACAAAACTATCACATGGAAGAAAATATAAATCACACTCTTTCTTTATTGCATTCGCAAGAATTAGGTAGCGTATCCATTTGCGAGGGGTGTAATGAAATAAATTTAATAATAAAAGATACTTGTGTTTTTATGTCCTTTTCGGATTTTAAAATTTTAGCGATAAGTATATTAAATTCAAGATTGAAGAATGAAATTAGAATTGGACACATGGTTATCAAAATTCCAAACCAAACTATATTTATTAGACTTAATTATAGAGAATACAATGAATTATTTGAATTGATAAACATTGTGAAATTATTATTGAATGCAAAGCAAATAATTAATAATGTGTATTGATAAAGAGAAATATAGAATGGCTTATTTAACTTTGAACTCAAGTGAGCAAGCTATTAATGAAATATTTAATCTTATTAATTCAGATGTTTCTGAATTGAAAGAAGGAAAGACTTATTATTTTTCTGGTGAGAGAAAAAGAAAATATAACGATATGTTTAAAAAATTGAATGGAAACAGAAAACAAAAATAAGGACTTAGCAGAGTTAGAGACTCAACTGAGTAGGCCTCATGGTTTAAATGGAATAGAGGTAGCTAGAAGAATGAGTGCCACAAATAGAAAATTGATAGAGAAAACTATCGTTTCATTGGGTATATCGGATAACCAATGGGTATTGGAAATTGGCCATGGAAACGGGATTCATGTTAACTACGTATTGGAGCAATCTGCAGGGATTAAGTATTTGGGGATAGAGATATCCGAAACTATGCATGAAGAAGCAAAACGACTGAATCAAACTTTTTTGGGAGATAAAGTAAAGAACTTTGCTTTATATAATGGAACAAAGATTCCTGCTAAGGATAATAGTTTTGATAAAATATTCACAGTGAATACAATTTACTTTTGGGAGAATAAAAAGCTTTTATTGAGTGAGATAAAAAGAGTTTTAAAACACAATGGTGTTTTTTCTATTGGGTATGTAGATGAAAGTTCTATGACTAAATTGCCTTATGTAATGAAAAAATTCGATTTATTTTCTGACAATAAAGTAAAAAAAATGATGAATGACAATGGGTTTGTTGTGGTATCTAAATCTACTGATTATGAAAATATAACGAATAATATGGGAGATCTCATAAATAGGAAAACACATATAATGCAAGTAAAAATAGGTTAATGTATGACCTTTGTCATAGCAATCATTGAATTATTGGACGAGATTTGTATTAAGTAAATCTATTCCTTATTTAGAATGATTTTAAATTATGATGACAATCATATTTTAATAAATATTAAAGAAATAATTTTGTCACATAGAAATTAATAAAATTTTAAAAAAAATAAAAACATGTTAAAACGATTATTTTTCATTTCAGCAATTGCCGCAATGACAACAACAAATTATTCTCAAGTAGTTTCAGATTCTGTAACACTTGGAGCAGGATATGCAGACCAAGTTTATTATGAATTGTCTTCAGGAACAAAAACTACTGCAAGCAACACAGATTGGGATTTACAATTTTTCACAAGTTTATTCTCAGGTTCTATAAGAATTAATGGAGGGGCAGGAGTAGAATTATTTGCTGCAGCAACAACAGATACTGCTAACTTTGCAACTTCTACATTAGATACTTCTACAGTAACAAGTTTAAGAGATGGTTACTTAAGCTGGGAACAAGATGCATTTACTGCACAAGCAACAGGTCACCCAAATTATGGATGGGGAAGTTATACGGGAGCAGGAAACTTAACAGGAATTAAAGTTTACGCTATTAAATTGACTTCAGGAGTTTACAAAAAGATTTGGATTAAGAATTTTGAATCTAATGGAAATGTAATCATGAGTATTGCAGATTTAAATGGTGCGAACTTGGTAACAAAAACATTGAACAGAGCATCTTACAGTACTAAAAGACACTTTTATTATGATGTAGAAAATGATTCTGTTTTAGATGCAGAACCTGCAAAAGCAAGTTGGGATTTTGTATTTAGAAAATATTCGGACTTAGCAGGACCAGCTTACTATAATGTAACAGGAGCTCTTACTAATTACAACATTGGTGTAGCACAAGTGGATAACACACCAACTGCAGATGCAAAAGCAAACTATTCTTCTTACGCTTTGGATAGCTCTATTAACGTAATTGGATACGATTGGAAATCATTTAATATGTCTAGTTTCTCTTGGGATATTGCAGATTCATTATCCTATATCATTAAGGATTACAATGAAGATGTATGGCAAGTTATCTTTACTGGAACAACAGGTAGCTCTGAAGGGAAAATGTATTTTACTAAAGAAAGAATAGCTGTAGTAAGTATAGAGGAAAATTCTCCAGTAGCTAATGTTGGAGTATATCCAAACCCAACAACAGGAATTTTGAATGTAAACTTCGAATTGATTAATACAGATAATGCTGCACAAATAGTAATGTATGATATGAATGGAAGAGTTGTAAAAACTATTTCAAACAACTTTACAACTGCAGGATTTACTCAAATGACTTCAGATATTTCTGATTTACAAAATGGAGTATACTTCTTGACTATAAGATCAGGAAATAACTCAGTAACAAAAAGAGTAATAAAACAATAACTATAACTAGTAACTAGGCCAGAGCAATCTGGCCTTTTTTAATTTTATGAAATATTTAATCTCCATATCGCTATTTTTTCTTCTAGTTTCTGATTTCTCTCAGAATTACAAAGTTTTTGTAATAGATGAACACAATAAGGAAATTCCTTTTGTTAACGCATTGATATCTTACGATATCCAATCAGAAAAAAAAGAAATACAAACGATAACAACTGCAGAAGGTACTTTACTAATAGATACCAATTGGCAAAATGTGAGACTTAAATTGAAACACATTAGTTACCAAACAAAGTTCACCTCTGTAAGTGCACAAAATAATAAGGTAATTCTATATTTAGATAAATTAGAATTAACCACATTTGTAGTAACAGGGCAGTATACACCCAGCTCTGTAGACCAATCGGTACACAAAGTGAAAGTAATAGACTCCAAAAGAATAGAAGCTCAAGGAGCAGTTAATTTGCAAGAATTAATGGAGCAAGAAATGAATATTAGAGTGTCTCAAGACAATGTTTTGGGGTCATCTATGAGTATTCAGGGATTATCAGGAGAAAACGTTAAGATATTAATTGATGGAGTTCCTGTGGTGGGAAGAATGAATGGAAGCATTGATTTATCTCAAATTAATCTTAATAATATAGAAAGAGTGGAAATAGTAGAAGGGCCGCTATCCGTAAATTATGGAACAAATGCATTAGCAGGAACTATTAATTTGATTTCTAAAAAGAATAAAAAGAAATTTGGAGCTAGAGCAGAAGGATATTATGAAACTATAGGTCAATATAATTTTAATGCTTCGGTAGATTTAGCATTAAAATCTCATGCTTTTACTTTCTCAGGAGGTAGAAATTTCTTTGGAGGTTATTCCCAAGTAGATACATCTAGAGTAGACCAATGGAGACCAAAAGAACAGGTTTTTGGAGCCTTAAAATATACTAACACCATTAATAAATTGTCTTATTCATTAACTTCCGATATTTTTGACGAAGAGTTAATTGCCAGAGGAGAGCCAAGAGCACCTTATGGTGAAACAGCATTTGATGATTATTTTACAACTACAAGAGTTTCCAATGCTTTGAATTTGAAATACAAATTGAATAAGAATTCAGAGATTAATGTATTGGGAGGGTATAATTATTACAAAAGAATAAAGACTAAATATTTAAAAGATTTAGTAGAAATAGATTACCAAATAGTAGACGACCCTGCATCTAGAGATACTTCGGTTTTTGATTTAATTTTTTCTAGAGGTACTTATGCTTTTGCAAAAGACAGTTCTAAAATTAATTTTCAATTGGGGTATGATATTAATGTAGAAGCCAACAAAGGAAAAAGAATAGAAGCTGGTACGAAGCAAATAGGAGATTACGCAATATTTGGAAGTATGGAATACCGACCAAATGCAAAATTGGCGATAAGACCAGGATTAAGGTATAGTTATAATACAGCTTATGGTACGCCTTTAATTCCTTCGTTAAATGTAAAGTATGACTGGACAAAACATTTGACTTCAAGAGCATCTTGGGGAAGAGGTTTTAGAGCTCCATCACTTAAAGAGCTTCACTTTCTTTTTGTAGATTTAAATCACAATATCCTAGGTAATCAAGATCTTAAAGCAGAAAGCTCTGATAACTTAATGTTGCAGTTTAACTACAGAAGAGGAATAAAAAGAGGAGTTTATAATTTTGGCTTAAGTGGATTTTACAATTCAGTAAATGATCAAATTAGTTTGGTATTGGTAGATGCAGGAGATCAATTATATACTTACACTAACATAGGAAAATTTTATAGCCAAGGAATTAATTTCAATTCAGGATTTAAATACAAAACCTACAGAACAGATTTTGGTTTTTCTTGGATAGGAAGATACAACATAGAGTCTGCAGTAAATCCAGAGGTAGATAAGTTTTCATACTCGCCAGAAATTATGGCAAGTTTTGGATATGAAGTAGAAGAATGGCAAGCTGTTTTTAATTTATTTTATAAATACACAGGAAATGTATTGGGCTATACTGCAGGAGAATTTGGCGATATTACTCAATACGAAGTACAAGATTATAGTATGATGGATGTATCTGCTATTAAGTATTTTATGAACAAAAGATTTAGTATTACACTAGGTGCGAAAAACTTATTTGATGTAGGGAACATCACCTCTAGCCAGCTTGTGGGAGGAGTGCACAGTGGAGGAGGAAGTAATATTCCTGTAGCTTGGGGAAGAACTTATTTTACAAAATTGGTATTTAATTTATAACTTTGAATATGAAGAACATTATTTATTTTCTTGTAGCAATTTCACTTTTTTCTTGTCTTAAGGAAGAAGAACCACTAGCACGAGTAGAAAGAGGTGGTACACAAATTGGTGGAGTAGATATTGATAACAATGCAGATTATGCAAATCAGATATACTACGACATGGAGAAAAATGCTGTAGTAAAGACGATAAATAGAACGATTTGGGATTTAGGATTTGAATCTACACCAACCGGAGTTGATATTATTACCAATACATCTTGTAAGATGGTGGTTGCTAAAACAGGAGAAACAGATTTTAGTGCGGTTACAGATTTAGGTAATCTTACCTTAAATTACAAATGGGATGATGCCTCTGGAAACCCAGATTCATTGGCTTTGAGAGATTGGATAGTTGGAGGAGTACCAACCAATGAGGTTTTTGTAATAGACAGAGGAGAGAATCCAAACCTAGGGGCAAGAGGCTTTAAGAAAATTAAAATTACATCAGTAAATGCAACAGAGTTTGTAATTGAATATGCCAATATTAATGGATCGGATTACTATACAAAAACGATAACTAAAAATACAGATAAAAACTTTACTTGTTTTTCATTTGATAATGGAGGAGAGGTTACAGATGTTGAGCCAGATAAGGAAGATTGGGATTTAGTTTTTACACAATATTTGGCTACATTTTATGACTTTACTCCACAAGTAAATTACTCGGTAAATGGAATCCTTATAAATCACAAACAATGCAAAGGAGTAAAGATATTCGATAAGGAATACAGTGATATTACATTAAGTGATATTGCAAGCTATCCCGTATCCGACTCTGCAAATGCTGTGGGGTACGAATGGAAATTTTATGATTTTGGCGAAGCGTCTTATGTAATTGTACCAGGGATGAACTTTGTAATTCAAAACAAAGATGGCTTCTATTATAAAATGAGAATGATAGATTTTTATAGTACTTCAGGTATAAAAGGAAGTCCTAGATTTGAATTCGAATTATTACAATAATAAATAAACCTTATTAGTTATTTTTTTCCTGATTAAATATCTCCAAAACAGCTTGTTTATATTTCTGAGGATTGGTGGCCTTTTTAATTTTTTTATAAGTTTTATGAGGGTTAGAAAAAGACTGAGAAAAGTATTCCCAGAACCCGAGCATTTTCATTTTTATAGGAGTAGGACCCGATAAATATTCGTCATATTGTTGGTAAATGGTATCATGAAATTGTTTAAAAATTTCAAATCTATTTTCGGGATATACTTCGGTATCGTTTTTAATCATTTGGGGTAAAAAAGGATCTGCGATAAGCCCTCTTCCAATCATAAAATGATCTATAGAAGGAAATCTATCTCTTATCTCTCTATAGGCAGCCACAGAAGTAATATCTCCGTTATAGTATAACTTATGCTTGGTATTATCTACAACCTTCTGAAAACCATCTAAATCTACTCCACCTTTGTATAATTGTTTTCCAATACGAGCATGAATTGCAATATTTTTTAGCGGATATTTATCCAAAATAGGAAGAGTATCCAGAATTTCTTCGGCATTGTCGTATCCCATTCTCATTTTCATAGAAACCACAATATCTGTTTCGCTATGAATTCTATCAAGAATGTGATCAATTTTTTCTCCCTGACAAACTAAACCAGAACCCATACCTTGCTTTGTAACCATAGGGTAGGGACAACCCAAATTCCAGTTCAATTCTTTGTATCCAAATTGCTGAATATACTTTACCACAAAAATAAATTCATCTGCACTGGCCGTCATCACCTGAGGAATAACATTAAGTGTATCGTTATTTTCTAATAAAATATCACGCTCGTATGCTCCTCTAATATTTAGTTTTCCATTTAGCCTAATGTAGGGAGAGTAAAACGTGTCTATTCCTCCAAAAAACTTATTTTGAGCATTTCTGAATCTAAAGTCGGTAAAGCCTTGAAGGGGGGAAGAGAGTAAAGTTATTGGCATTTGTTTTATTTAAAAATCAAAATTACTAATATTTATATAATATAGCCGAAGACTGAATAAATCTTGATTTAAATAATTTATAGTATATTTAACCTAATGAAGACAACTAAATTTTTCAAAATAATGAGTCTGTTTATGGCTTTTATTATCCTGCTATCCTCTTTGGGGTATAGCTTGGATGTACATTATTGTGGAGATGAAATTTTTGAAATTAGTGTTTTAGGAGATATTACTTCTTGTCAAGAAAAGGACCAAGGAGACATTAATCATGAAAAAATAACAAAGAAAGGTTGTTGTGATTTGGAACATATGTCCTTAGAGACTTCTTCACAATATCAGCTATCTTCTTTTGATGTGGATCAAAGTAATTTGAATGGAATTACGTTTCTAGTTGTTTATTCGCAAATAAGATTCATCAAAAATGTAAGAGATAAGGCATTTGTAATACTAGATTACCCCCAGACATTATACACTAATAAAGTATATAAGAAGAACGAGAGTTTTTTAATTTGAATTCATTTTTTTTCAATTAGACGTCCAATTAATAAATTGGATAATTACAATTATTTAAAAAAAAATAAAACACAAATATGAAAAATATTATCACTTTATCGGTTCTGTTATTCTTAGGAATCTCAGCAATAAGTCAAAACAATATCTATTTAAAAATAAACCACAAATTAGGAGCAACTCCATTTGCTTTTAATGCAACTAACGTAAATGACCTAGGAGATACTTTCAATGTATCAAGAATACAGTATTATTTAACACCCTATTCAATCACTCATGATGGAGGAACTGTTACTTTATTAAACAAAACATTGTTAATTGATGGAGGAATTCCAACTTATGATTCATTGGGTAATTTTGCAATAACTACTATAGAAAAAATCACTTTTGCGATTGGGGTTGATTCTTTATTAAACCATTTAGATCCTTCCTTAGCATCAGGAGATTTAGCTCCACAATCACCATCAATGCATTGGGGATGGGCACCAGGTTATAGATTTATAGTGATGGAAGGAAAAGCAGGAAATACTGCACCACCAACTCAAACCTATGAGCTGCATGCATTGGGAGATCACCATTATCATTACATTACCATTACTACGGCAGGTACAACAGATGTAAACGGAAAAGTAATAGAATTGAATGCCAATTATGTTGAAGCACTTCAAGGAATAAATGTTGCAAGTGGATTATTGGAGCATGGTGAAACGAGAAATACAGCAAGAATTCTTTACAATTTCAAAAATCATGTATTTACTTCAATAGAAGGAAACCCAACTGTGGGAGTGCCAGAATTGGATAGAAAAAGGTTGAAACTTACAGTATCTCCAAACCCAATTACAGAAGGAAATAATATTACGATTGAAGTAAGTGAAATTATAGAGAATGCTAAAATTGTAATAACTTCTATCACAGGACAAAAAGTGAAAGAATTAGTATTAGAATCTAATCAAACACAAATTGGAGAATTATCATCTGGAACTTATATTGTTTCTATTGTATCCAATAACAATGTATTAGCCTTTGGTAAACTGATAGTTACTTCAAACTAAATGCAGTATGAAACATATCATAGTGTGTGCAATGATGATAACTGGGTTATTGTCTTGTAAAAAAGAAGAAAAAACATACGGAAATGCCCCTAATGAACCGTATGTACTAGAATATGGGTCACTGCCAACTCCTAATTTTCCTATTGATAATCCGCTAACGGTAGAAGGAGTAAAGCTAGGAAGACTTTTGTTTTATGATAAACTATTATCAAAAGATGAATCAATCTCTTGCGGAACTTGTCATGTGCAAGAAAATGGTTTTTCTGATACCAATAAATTTTCTATTGGAGTTTTAGGATTACCAGGAGGCAGACAAGCAATGACTACTGTAAATATGCTATGGAATAGCAATCAGTTTTTTTGGGATGGTAGAGCAAATTTATTGAGAGACCAATCTCTATTGCCAATTCAGGACTCCTTAGAAATGCATGAGACTTTACCTAGTATTATTGCAAAACTAGAGGCAAGCTCTTTGTATAGGAATCAATTCAAAAAGGCTTTTGGGTCAAATGAAATCAACTCTAATAAAGTGTCGTTGGCTTTAGAACAATTTATGAACTCAATAGTGTCATTTAATAGTAAATTTGACAAAGCCGAAAGGGGAGAAGCGGTTTATTCGGAATCAGAAAAAAGAGGTAAAGTTCTTTTTTTTACAGAATATAACGCCTTTTTTCCATCAGCTTCTGGAGCAGATTGTGTTCATTGTCATTCTGGAAATAACTTTGAGAATGATTTATACATGAATAATGGACTAGATAGTGATGCAGATATGATGGATGATGGAAGAATGGGGGCTTCAGGTAATTCAGGAGATAAAGGGAAGTTTAAAGTTCCTTCTTTAAGAAATATTGAACTCACTTTTCCATATATGCATGATGGAAGATTTAATACACTAGAAGAGGTGGTGGATCATTATAACAGTGGAATAGTTACGTCTTCAACTGT